>NZ_QAIW01000272.1:19172-21186 GCF_003061285.1 Stenotrophomonas sp. HMWF003
GTCAGCGACGGCCAGGCGTACGGCGGCACCCTGCAGGCCTGCTTCCGGGTGGCCGAGGATGGCAGCTTCACCGATGCCAACGACGATCCGTTCGAGCTGCCCGAGGACGAGGCGGTGCGCGTCGGCGTACCGCATGCGCTGGAGTTGTCGGCCGCCGACGCTGCCGCATTCGGCCAGGTCCTGGCCGACTACGAACTTCTGCAGCCATTCGCGCAGATCGGCCGCGACATCTACACCCTGCAGGCCGACGAACACCCGCAGGACAAGCTGCTGCGCTGGAAGGGCGCCAAGGTGCCCACCGGCCGCGTGCTGGGCCTGGTCAACAAGGGCTGGCGCCGCGGCATGGCCCAGGACGGCGGCGGCATCTGGTACTTCAGCAAGCCGCTGGCCAACGGCAAGGTGATCGAGCTGCTGCTCGATCCGGGCATCATCGTGGGCATGGTCAACGAGTATCCCGAGCAGGAACTGGGCGATGTGCAGTTCGGTTCCCCCGGCCCCTGGGGCGGCATGCAGCAGGCCGACCCGATGTCCGGCCTGGACCCGATCGCCGCCAGCGAACTGATCCGCGACCTGGAGGCGCTGCGCGCCTGAGCACGGCGGACCGCGCTCAGGCGTGGCCCGCCTCCCACCCGAACGCCCGCGCCCGGCGCGTGCGTGCAACCGGATATCCCGATGGCCCCGTCTTCCGTTCCCCCCGCGCCCACCACTGCCGCGATGCAGCGCCCGCCCGCCGAGGTGCTGCATGCCGACGAACTGGCACGCCTGCGCCAGCACGACCGCGATGCCCGTCCACCGGGCTGGGCGCTCAGCCTGCGGGCCGCGCGCGCCTTCATCCTGGGCGATCCGGCGCTGGGCATCCAGGCCAAGGTGGTGGCCCCGGTCGCCAGCATCGAACGCATGCTGGTCACCCTGGCCACCGGTCGCGGCCTGATGCTGGTGGGCGAGCCGGGCACTGCCAAGTCGCTGTTGTCCGAACTGCTGGCCAGTGCGATCTGCGGCGTGTCCACCCTGACCATCCAGGGCGGCGCGTCCACCACCGAAGACCAGATCAAGTACGGCTGGAACTACGCGCTGCTGATCAACGAAGGCCCCAGCCCACGCGCCATGGTGCCCGCGCCGCTGTACCAGGGCATGCGCGATGGCCGCATCGTGCGCTTCGAGGAAATCACCCGCGCCCCGCAGGAAGTGCAGGATTGCCTGCTGGGCATGCTGTCCGACCGGGTCATGGCCGTGCCCGAGCTCGAAGGCGAGCACGCCATGCTGTACGCCCGCGAGGGCTTCAACATCATCGCCACCGCCAATACCCGCGACCGCGGCGTCAATGAAATGAGCGCCGCGCTCAAGCGCCGCTTCGATTTCGAAACCGTCGCGGCGATCCTCGATTTCGACCTGGAACTGCAGCTGGTGCAGCAGGCGTCGGCGCGCCTGCTCGAGCGCAGCGGCATTCCCGCCACGTTGCCGGTGCCGGTGCTGGAACTGCTGGTCACCACCTTCCGCGACCTGCGCAGCGGCAACGCGCCGGACGGGCAGGGCGGTGACACCCCGATGGATCGCCTGTCGGCGGTGATGTCCACCGCCGAGGCGGTCAACGTCGCCCATGCGGTGGGCGTGCGGGCCTGGTTCCTGGAGCAGCGCGAAGGTGCACCGGCCGATCTGGTCGACTGCATCGCCGGCACCGTGGTCAAGGACAGCGCCGAGGACCGCGCCAAGCTGCGCCGCTACTTCGAACACACCGTCGCCCGCCGCCAGGGCCCGTCCTGGCGTGCGTACTACGAGGCGCGCCACCGCCTGCCGTGAGCGATCAGCCAGACATCATCGGCGTCCGCCACCACAGCCCGGCCTGCGCCCGGCTGGTGGCCGCGCGCATCCGCCGCCAGCGCCCGGCGTTCGTATTGATCGAAGGCCCGGCCGACTTCAACCCGCGCCTGGCCGAGCTGCACCTGGACCATCGCCTGCCGCTGGCGATCTACAGCCATCGTTCCGACGACAGCACCCATCACGGCTCGTGGACTCC
>NZ_QAIW01000272.1:21196-31284 GCF_003061285.1 Stenotrophomonas sp. HMWF003
CGAATGGCAGGCCCTGCTGGTCGGGCGCGAGGTGGGCGCGCAGGTGCGCTTCATCGACCTGCCCGCGTGGCACGAGGCCTTCGCGGCGCTGGAAAACCGCTACGCCGACAGCGCCGACCACGCGCACGAGGCCCGCGCCGACGCCTACGAACGCGCGCTCGGCGAGCGCCTGGCAGTGCAGGGCCGCGACGCCCTGTGGGATCACCTGTTCGAGCAGGACGACGTCGACGACGGCCTGCACGAACGCCTGCACACCTACTTCGTCCACCTGCGCGGCGACGACCGCGGCTCACTGGGCAACCAGCAGCGCGAACAGATGATGGCCGCCTGGATCGCCTGGGCGATGCGCCAGCCGCCGGGTGAGGGCCGCCACGGCGTGCTGGTGGTCTGTGGCGGCTACCATGCGCCGGCGCTGCAGCAGCTGTGGGCGCAGCAGCCGTCGGCCAGCACGCCGCCGGCGGTGCCGCTCCCGGCCGCCGGCAGCAGCGGTGCGGTGCGGCATGGATCGTTCCTGGTGCCGTACACCTTCAAGCGCCTCGATGCCTTCGCCGGGTACGCCTCCGGCATGCCCTCGCCGGGCTGGTACCAGTGGCAGTGGGAGCATGGCGCCGATGCCGATGCCCACATGCTCGGGCAGGTGATGGCGCGGCTGCGCGGGCGCGGGTTGCCGGCCTCCACCGCTGACCTGATCGCCGCGCGCCTGCGCGCCGACGGCTTGGCACGGCTGCGCGGGCACCCCCGTCCGCAGCGCGTGGACTGGCTCGACGCGCTGGCCGGTGCGCTGGTCAAGGACGCACTGGATGCGCCGCTGCCGTGGACCTACCGCGGCCGCCTGCGGGCCGGCACCGATCCGGTCCTGGTCCAGATCATGGAGGTGCTGGCCGGCGACAGCGCCGGGCTGCTGGATCCGCTGACCCCGCAACCGCCCTTGCTGGCCGACCTGGCCGCGCAGTTGCACGCGCACGGGCTGGTGCTGGGCCAGGGGTGCCGCCTGGACCTGCTCGACCCGCACGACCGCCAGCGCAGTGTGCTGCTGCACCGCCTGCTGCTGCTGCAGGTGCCGGGCATCGTGCGTACCCACGGCCCGGCGCAGGCCATCAGCGACACCTTCGAAGAAACCTGGTCGCTGGCCCAGCCGGTGGAACAGCACGCCGCGCTGATCGAAGCCGGCGCCTGGGGCGCGACCGTCGGCGATGCCGCGCGCGCGCGCCTGGAAGACGCCCTGCGCCATGCCGATCGCGGCATCGCCGGACGCGTCCCGCTGCTCAACCGCGCCGCGTGGGCGGCACTGCCCGCGGTCAGCGCCGCGGTGCTCGATGACCTGGCCGCCGCCGTCGCCAGCGAAGCCCGCTTCGAGGTGCTGGCCCCGGCGCTGGGCGAGCTGGACCTGCTGCGGCGGCATGGGCACATGCTGGGCATGCAGGAGGCGCCGATGCTCAACGCCCTCCTCGGGCCCGGCCTGGACCGCGCGCTGTGGCTGCTCGAAGCGCCCGGCCAGGTCGGCAGCGCCGATACCGACGCACACCTGCGCGGCCACCTGGCGCTGCGCCAGATCCTCACCGGGCGCCTGGCCGATGACGAACACGGCGACCCGGCCGCGCTCGCCATTGCCCCGGCGCGCGCGCTGGCGGTATGGCAGCGCAAGCTCGCCAACCCCCAGGCCGCCGCGGTCAGCCGCGGTGCCTCGCTCGGTGCGCTGGTGGGGCTGCGCGAGCGGGTGGGGGTGGCCACGACGTCGTTTGCCGATGAGGCCATGGCCCTGCTGCAGGGCCTGGCCCCGGCGCACATGGGCGATGCCCTGGCCGGCCTGCTGGCGTTGGCGCGCGATCGCTTGGCCAGCGAACCGGCATTCACCGCCGCACTGGATGGCCTCATCCAGGCACTGCAGGCAGAGGACTTCATCCTGGCCTTGCCCGCGCTGCGCGGTGCCTTCGCCTGGCTGCCGGCGCGCGAGCGCGGCGCGCTGGCCACCCGCATGCTGGCCCTGCATGGCGCGGCCCACCTGTCCGGCCGCGTACTCACCGCGCCGGTGCCGGGGCAGGCGCCGGCCGATGCGCTGGCCCGCGCCGCCCAACGCGAAGCCACCGCGCTGGACGCACTCGCGCGCTGGGGCATCACCCCCGTGCAGGAGGCAGCGCCATGAGCCTGGACATCCCCGATCCTCTGCAGCGGTGGCGCCTGCTGCTGGGCGAACCGGCCGAGCCGGCCTGCGGTGCGCTCGGCGCGCAGGCCCAAGCCGCCGACGCCGCGCTGGAGTGGCTGTACGGACGCGATGGCGACCGCGCGCTGCGCGGTGAGCGCAGTGGCGGGGGCGGTGCATCGCAGCTGTCCACCCCGGACTGGATCAACGACATCCACCGGCTGTTCCCGCGCGAGGTGATCGAACGCCTCGAGCGCGATGCCGTGGAGCGCTATGGCATCGACGAGGTGGTCACCAACCTGGAGGTGCTCGAACGCATCGCGCCCTCCGAAAGCCTGCTGCGCGCGGTGCTGCATACCAAGCACCTGATGAATCCGCAGGTGCTCGCCGCCGCCCGCAAGCTGGTGGCCGAGGTCGTGCGGCGCATCATGGAGCGGCTGGTCACGCAGGTGCACCACGCCTTCAGCGGCACCCGCGACCGGCGCCGCCGCTCGCGCCGGCAGATCGCCAGCAACTTCGATTTCCGCCGCACGGTGGCGGCCAACCTGCATCGCCTGGACCCGGCCAGCGGCAAGCTCTACGTGCAGCAGCCGATGTTCTTCAGCCGCAGCCGCCGCCAGGCCGAACCGTGGGACATCATCCTGCTGATCGACCAGAGCGGTTCCATGGTCGACTCGGTCATCCACAGCGCGGTCATGGCTGCGTGCCTGTGGCAGTTGCCGGGCATGCGCACCCATCTGATCGCCTTTGATACCGAGGTGGTCGACCTCACCGCCGATGTCGCCGACCCGGTCGAACTGCTGATGAAGGTGCAACTGGGGGGCGGCACCGACATCGCCCGCGCCGTGGCCTACGCGCAGGGCCGGGTGGTCAATCCCTCGCGCAGCGTGGTGGTGGTGGTCAGCGACTTCTACGAAGGCGGTGGCGATGGCGACCTGGTGCGCCGGGTCAAGGCGCTGGTCGAATCCGGCGTCAAGGTGCTGGGGCTGGCCGCGCTGAACGGGCAGGCCGACCCTAGCTACGACCGCGAAACCGCCGCACGCCTGGTCAAGGTCGGGGCGCACATCGCGGCGATGACGCCGGGCGAGCTGGCTGCGTGGCTGGCCGAAAAGGTGCTGGCATGAACCTGCGCCAGGACCTGCTGGAACTCACCCCGGCCGCGCTGATGGCGCTGGCCAACCCGGGTTTCGTCAAGCGCGCGCAGAAGGATCTTGCCGCCGGCATCGCACCGGCGCTGGACATCGACGCCAGCGGCACCATCCGCGCCACCTATGACGACGGCTGCATCGCACGCCTGCCGGTGGGCTGCACCCTGCGGGATGCCCAGTGCAGCTGCACCGCCACCGCCATGTGCCGGCATCGGGTGACGCTGGTGCTGGCCTGGCAGGCGCATGCGGCCGCCACGCTGTCTGCGCCGGCCACCGAGCGCGCTGCCGGGCACGCCCAGGCCGACGCCGACGCGCCCTGGAGCCCGGCCCAGTTCGACCTGGCGAGCCTGGCCAGCGTGCTGCCCCCCGGGGTGATGGAGCAGGCCGCGCGGTTGCGCCAGGACGGTCCGGTGATCACCGTCTACCCGTGGGCCGGCGCGGCCAGTCCGCCCACCGCGCAGCTGCCGATGTGCAGCGTGCGCTTCTTCGCCAGGGGCTCGATCGCCCACGCGCGCTGTGATTGCCGCCAGGGCGGCAACTGTGCCCACGTCGTGCTCGCCGTGATGGCCTTCGCCCAGGCCGAGCACCTCGGCCCGCTGCAGTCACCGCACACCCTGCAGCTGCGCAGCGTCGACGCCGCATCCGACACCGCCAGTGGCTGGGACACCGCCGCCCAGGCGTTGCACGCCGACATCGACGCGCTGCTGCTCGCGCTCTGGCTCGATGGCGGCGCGCAACCGCTGATCGCCGTGGCGGCGCGCATCCAGGCCCTGCGCAGCCGAGCCCAGGCGCAGGGCTGGTGCTGGATCGAGGATGCCCTGGCCGAGCTGCGCCAGCTGCTGCAGGCGCGGCAGGCGCGCAGCACCCGATTCGCGCCGCTGGCCCTGCTCGACCTGGTGGTGGGGCTGTGGGCACGTCTACAGTCGGCTGCGCAGCTGGCCCAGCAGCGCGCCCCGGCGCTGCCCGCTGCGCAGGTGTTGGGCATCGGGATCAAGGGCGAGGTGGCACTGGACCGCTTGCGGCTGGTCTCGCTCGGGGCCTCGCTGTGGAGCGATGAACGCGAGCAGGGTGCCACCGTGCTGTGGGCCGACCCGGACACCCAGTCGGTCACGGTAATGGCACGGCAGTGGTCGCGGGAGGCAACGGCAACCACGCCCCTCGGCGAACGTCGCATCGCCGGCCACCCGCTGCGTCAGTTGGCCGCCAGCCAGGTGATCACCCAGCGCGCCACGCGCAGCGCCAACGGTACCGTCAGCGTCGCCGCCCAGCGCCAGCACACCGGCCTGCTGCCGCTGTCGCCCCGCGCATGGGACGAACTGGGCGCGCCGTTGCGCCAGCCCGACCCGGCGGCCCTGGCCGCGCACCTGGCACGGCAGCCGCCGGCGTTCACCCAGCCGCGCCTGGCGGCGGCCGGCGTGGCCGGCGGTGCGCCGGCGGCCTTCCATGTGGTCCAGGTCGACGCACTGCAGCCGGCACACGTCGGCTGGGATCCGATCACCCAGAGCCTGCATGCCGACCTGGTCGCACGCGATGGCCAGGGCATCGGCCTGCGCCTGCTGCATCCGCACCGCGCCGCAGCGCCGGATGCGGTGAACGTGCTGGCCCGCGTGCTCGAGGGCCACTACGGTGCGTTGCGTGCGGTGGCCGGCAACGTCTGCCTGCAGGGCGGGGCACTGGTCATGCAACCGGTCGCGCTGCTCACCGACACCCAGGCCGTGGTTCCGCAGGTCCATCCGGCCGTTGCAGCGCTGCCACTGCCCGCGGTGGCCCCGGCCGCATCGACGCCGCTGCTGGACACCTTGGAACAGCTGGCCCTGATGCTGCAGCAAGGCCTTCGCCACCAGCACGGCGGCGATTGGGAGCGCGTGCAGGAACAGATCCACGGCCTGCAGCTGGCCGGCTACCGCCAGGCTGCTGCCCAGCTCGGCCACCTCCGCGCGGCGCTGGTCCCGGCGCAGCGATCGACGCTGCTGCAGCGGGTGTCGGTGCTGGCCCTGCTGGCGCGGGACCTGTCTGCATGATCCCTGCCTGGCCACGCATTGACCTATGCTGCAGGCGTGCCTTCTTCCGTTGCCCGCAGGTGAGCATGCCCGCACCCCGTCCCACCTCCCCGCTGCCGGTCATCCGTCGCCTTGGCCTGCGCCTGGCCGGCATCGCGCTGGCGCTGCTGGCCACCACCGCCAGCGCCGCCGCACCGGACAGCTTCGAGCGCTGCCTGGCCAGCCTGCAACCGCAGGCCGTCAAACAAGGCATCAGTGCGGCCGGTTTCACCCGCCTCACCACCGGCCTGGCCCCGGACCTGAGCGTGTTGCCGCTGCTCGACGCGCAACCGGAGTTCACCACGCCGCTGTGGGACTACCTGGCCGCGCTGGTCGACAGCCAGCGCGTCGACGACGGTCGCGCGCGCCTGGTTGAGCACCGCGACCTGTTGAACCGGGTATCCGCCCAGTACGGCGTCGACCCGGCCACCATCGTGGCGGTGTGGGGCGTGGAGAGCGATTACGGCCGCGTGTTCGGCAAGCGCCCGCTGCTCCAGTCGCTGGCCACGCTCTCGTGCGATGGCCGCCGCCAGCCGTTCTTCCGCGGCGAACTGCTCGCCCTGCTCAAGCTGCTCGACGCCGGCGACCTGCAGGCCGAAGGCCTCACCGGCTCGTGGGCCGGCGCCTTCGGCCACACCCAGTTCATGCCGTCCACCTATGCGCGCATCGCCGTGGACGGTGACGGCGACGGTCGGCGCGACCTGGTCGCCAGCATTCCCGACGCCCTGGCCTCCACCGCCAACTACCTGGCCAAGGCCGGCTGGCGCACCGGTCAGCCGTGGGGCATCGAGGTCCGTCTCCCGCCCGGGTTCAACCCGGCGCTGGCCGGGCGCACCCAGCGCAAGCCGCTGGCCAGCTGGCGCGCACTGGGCATCGCCCCGGTCGGCGGTGGCGCGCTGGCCCCGGTCGGCCTGCCCGAGGACAGCAACGCCGCACTGCTGCTGCCCACCGGTGCCAAGGGACCGGCCTGGCTGGTGTTCCGCAACTACGACGCGATCTACGCCTACAACGCTGCCGAAAGCTATGCACTGGCCATCGCCACCCTGGCCGACCGCCTGCGCGGCGGCAACGGCACCGTGGCGGCCTGGCCCACCGACGACCCCGGCATCGGCCGCCGTGAACGCCGGGAACTGCAGGCCCTGCTGCTCGCCCGGGGGCATGACATCGGTGCCGCCGACGGCATGGTCGGCACGGCCACCCGCCGCGCCATCCAGATCGAGCAGCAGCGCCTGGGCTGGACCACCACCGACGGCCGCGCCGGCCAACGCATCCTCACTGCATTGCGCAGTGCGCCTCCCCTTCCGACACCTTCGACCACCATGCCCGCATCCACCGTGTTCACCCTGCCGCCCAACCACGCCCGCCTGGTGCAGTCCCCGGCCGGCCCCAGCGCCGCCCTGCCCAAGGTGGAGGGCCTGAGCCTGGGCACCGTGCAGGGCTTCCCCGCCTGGAAGGTGGACACCCCGTTTGCCAGCGCCGCCATATCGGTGTTCGGCGGGCAGCTGCTGTCCTATGTTCCCAAGGGCGGCCAGGACGTCCTGTGGCTGTCACCCAGCGCGCAGGCGCTGCCCACCCCGATCCGGGGCGGCAGCCCGGTGTGCTGGCCGTACTTCGGCCGCCAGGGGCAGGGCACCGACGTGCCCTCGCATGGGTTCGTGCGCAACGTGGCATGGACACTCAAGGAGGCGCGCCGCGACGCCGATGGCACCGTCCTGCTCACCTTGGCCCCGCCGCCGCTGGACAACCTGGCCCTGCGCCTGACCATGCAGCTGCGCATCGGCCGCACGCTTGAGCAGCGCCTGGTCACCGAGAACGCCGGCAGCCAGCCGGTCAGCTTCACCCAGGCCCTGCACAATTACTTCCGGGTGGACGACGCCACGGCCGTGGACGTGCAGGGGCTGGATGGCCTCACCTATCTGGACAAGTTCGAGAACTACGCCACCCCGCGCGTGCAGCAGGGCGACTGGAACCTGCGCGACCCGCGCGATCCCGGTCGCAGCGACCGCATCTACACCGCCGCCGGCGGCCGTTACGTGCTCAAGGACCCCGGGCTGAAGCGGCGCATCGAGATCACCACCCAGGGCAGCCAATCGCTGGTGGCCTGGAACCCTGGCCAGGCGGGGGCGGCAGGCATGGCCGACGTCGGCGCGGGCTGGCGCAACTATGTGTGTCTGGAGGCGGCCAACGCCGGCCCGGATGTGATCACCCTGCCGGCCGGCGCCAGCCACACGCTCACCCAGACCTTCCGCGTGCTGCCCCTGTAACCCTTCAGCCGGCGCCCGGACGGGCGACCCGGCGCCTCTCCCTCAAGGAACGAGTCATGTCCGATACCCCGTGGTACTACGCCGATCACCAGCAACAGCGTCAGGGACCGGTGCCCGCCGTGCAGCTGCAGCAGTTGCTGGGGCAGGGCCAGATCACCGCCGACACGCTGGTCTGGCGCCAGGGCATGGCCCAGTGGCAACCCCTGCATGGCGTGGCCGAGCTGGCGGTGTCCGCGCCGACGCCGGTCGAGCCGTCCCAGGATCCCTACGCTGCACCGGCGTCGGCCTTCGATGCCACCGCCATGCCGGCCCAGGAACCCCTGGCGCCGGGTGAGCAGGCGTATGCCGCGTTTGTCGGCAGCAACTTCGCGGTATACCGCCGCAAATGGCGCCTGGACCTGGCGACCGACGGAAAGGCTGCCAGCACCACCGCCTGGAACTGGCCGGCCTTCCTGTTCGGCGCCTTCTGGATGCTGTATCGCCGCATGTATGCGGTGGCGGCCATGTGGATTGGTGCGCTCACCGTCGCGTCCATCCTGGAAACCCTGGCCGGGGCCAGCGACAGCGTATCGCTGATGATCACCGTGGCGGCCAGCGTCGCGGCCGGTTCGGTGGGCAATCACCTGTACCTGCGGCATGCCCAGCGGATGATCGCGTTGGCCGAGGCACGTCATCCCGGTGACGCAGCGGCCCAGCACGCCGCACTGGCTGGCCTGGGCGGCACCCGCTGGTCGGCGGTGTTTGTTGGCATGGCCCTCTACATCGTGGTGATCGGCGCGTTGGCCTTCCTGCTGGATCCCTGATCCGGCTCAGCCGCGCGTTGCCGACGGCCGCAGCACCAGCAGGCAGATTCCCCCGGCCACCAGCCCCCAGAAGGCCGAACCGATGCCGGCCAGTGACAGCCCGGAGGCGGTGACCAGGAAGGTCACCAGGGCCGCTTCGCGGTCGGCCTCCTCCCGCAGCGCCATCGACAGGCTGTTGGCGATCGTGCCGAACAGGGCAATGCCGGCCACGCAGGCCACCAGTTCCTTGGGGAAGGCAGCGAACACCGCCGCCACCGTCGCCCCGAACAGACCCACCACGATGTAGAAGCCGCCGGCGGCCACCGCGGCGGTGTACCGGCGCGCGGGATCCTCGTGCGCCTCGCGGCCCATGCAGATCGCGGCGGTGATCGCGGCCAGGTTGAGTCCGAACGCGCCGAAGGGGGCCAGCACCGTGTTGGCCACGCCGATCCAGCCAATCACCGGGGATACCGGGGTGTCGTACCCGGAGGCACGGATCACCGCCACCCCCGGAATGTTCTGCGACGCCATGGTCACCACGAACAGGGGCAGGGCAACGCCGATCACCGCCGCCCACGACAACGTGGGCCAGGTGAACACCGGCGTGGCCAGCTGCAGGCGGACATCCTGCATATGCAGCAGCCCCTGGCCGGCCGCCACGGCGACACCCACCCCCAGGGTGGCGATCACTGCATAGCGCGGGAACAGCCGGCGTCCGATCAACCAGGTGGCGAACATCGCCAGGGCCATGCCCAGCTGCGTCTGCATGGACACGAACACATCCAGTCCAAAGCGCAGCAGCACGCCGGCCAGCATGCCCGCGGCCAACGCCATCGGTACGCGCTGCATCAGCCGCGCGAAGATCCCCGAGAAGCCGGCGATCATGCCCAGCACCGCTGCCAGCACGAACGCACCGATCGCATCGCTGTAGCCCACCGCGCCGGCGCCCACCACCAGCATGGCCGCACCCGGGGTCGACCATGCCGTCACCACCGGCACACGGTAGCGCAGCGACAGGCCAATACAGGTGATGCCCATGCCCAGTCCAAGCGCCCACATCCACGAGGCGATCTGCGCCTGTGAGGCGCCCATCGCGCGTGCGGCCTGGAACACGATCACCGCCGAACTGGCAAAGCCCACCAGCACCGTAATGAAGCCGGCCATCACCGACGGCAATGACATATCGCGCAACAACGAACGCTTGGCTACCGCAGACATCGCATGCATCCCTGACGACAAGACATGCATTGTTAGCAAGCCTGCGGCAGCACGCGCAACGCGCGTGCTGCCGCACGTGTAGATGAGCAGCACGCGTTGATGACGCGTCGATGAAAAAGATCGACGAAAAGCCTTGACGAATTTTCAGAAGTCTTTAGTATTCGCTCCCTCGCTGCGACGCGGTCTTCACCCCGGTGAACACCCACCCGCAGCGACGGCAACATCCCTCGAAAGAAGGTGTTGACGGAAACGAAAAGCCTGACATAATAGGCGGCTCGCAACGACGAAAGCCTCTCGGGGCAAACGACGAAGCGGCATCGGCAACAACGTTTCACTTCGGTGAAACGGCCTTGAAAAAAGGTGTTGACGAAGCAGATAAGCCGGTCTACAATGGGCGGCTCGTAACGACGGAAACGTCGGGGCACACGGAGGAAGGCGCTGAGGCCGACTCCAAAGTTCTTTGACAGTATGCGCAGGTATCTTGTGAAGGCGCCTGC
>NZ_QAIW01000024.1:0-4204 GCF_003061285.1 Stenotrophomonas sp. HMWF003
ACCCTGCCCGGCCTGCGGGCGCTGCAGCAGCATGGCCGCCATCACCAGCAACGCCACCAGCATGGCCAGCCCCACGGCCAACAGCACGTAGCGACGGATGCGCCGCCAGCGGCTGCGCATCGACACCGGTGCCGTGCCTGTTGCAGGAGGCGCCGACGCCGGTGCTACCGCGATGGCGGCGGGCGCCACGCCCGGATCCGCGGGGGCCGGTGCAACGGGACCGTCGGCCAGTATGCGCACCGGCACCAGCAGGCGGTAGCCGGTCTTGGCGATGGTTTCGATGTACGCGGTGCCGTCGCCGTCGTCGCTGGCAAATGCCTTGCGCAGCTGGGTGACCGCCTGGGTGAGGACATCATTGGTGGGCAGCGTGTCGGGCCACACCTCGGCGAACAGTTCGTCGCGGGTGACCACCGCACCGGGTGAACGCAGCAACGCCTTCAGGACGCCCAGCGCCTTGGGGGTGAGCCGGCGCACGCGACGCGCACCGGGCACCGTGACCTCGCGCGAGGACAACGTGACGGTGCAGCTGCCGATACGAACCACATCGGCCGAAGGAGGCTCACTAATGTTGCTGATCATTCCAGTGGTACGAAAGACTGCAGAACAACAGGAACGCAGCATTCATCGCAACCGACACCGATCGAACGAACCGCCAGATTCCGCACATGCCATCAGCGCAAACCGTAAAACAACTGAAGCGCGCGAATACTAGCCTATGCCGGTTAACCGCGCCTGTGCGTGCGGCCAACATCAGGCTCTCTCTCGCCGACGAATTCACATAAATCGCTCCAGTATTCGCGCCTCCGGGCGCGAATTTTTTATCTGCGATTCAGCTTTGTCCACGCCTGAGCATGGTCAATCCGACCAGTCGCGAGACCACCAAAGCCACGTACATCACGCCTGCGAACTGCTCCAGCATGACCAGTGCGCGTGCCTGCGGATGCACCGGCACCACGTCGCTCAATCCCACCCCGGACAGCAAGCTGAAGCTGAGATAAAGAAGCTCCATCCAAGTGCGCAATTCGGTCTCGCTGGTGGCCATGAAACTGCCCGGGTACCACTGCTGGCAGACCGAGAAGGCGAACGCGAATGCCCAGGCCAACAGGGTGAATGTCGCCCCGGCCGCGAACAGTTCGTCGCGGGTGACCTTGTGGTCCTGGAGCATGTAGGCCGTCAGGCTGCCGGCGGTATAGAAGTACAGCAGGCACTCCAGCAACTGGGCGGTGGTGGTGAGGGTGGGCCTGTCGAGCAGTGCCCCGGCGATGGAGAACACCACGGCGGGAATGGCCAGCAGCAACGCCAGCCACATGCCCAACGGGCTGCGCCGCACCACCCACAGGGCCAGGCCGAGCACGGCGATGCCGAACGCGCCGAACAGCGCGCGGCTGGCCCCGGCTTCGTCCATCGCCGGGTACAGCAGCACGCCCAGCAACTGCACGGCCAGCAACCACGCAGAGGGATGCCGCCGCGCGATGGCCAGCCACTTGGTGGTACGTGCGATTGCCATGCCAGCTCCCTTCCCTGCCCCGTTTCGTCGCCGAGCTTAGCGCGCTTGCCGCCCGCGCCGCATGAGCATGCCGGGGCGACGGCGCGCCACCCCGGCATCGGCCTCATTCCTGCCGGTAGACCTGCGCGCCGAGGTCGCGGAACTGCGCCGACTTGCCGGCCATGCCCTCTTCGATCGCGTCCTGTTCGGACAGGCCGTGTTCGGCGGCGTAGTCGCGCACGTCCTGGGTGATCTTCATCGAGCAGAAGTGCGGGCCGCACATGGAACAGAAGTGGGCCAGCTTGTGCGCGTCCTTGGGCAGGGTTTCATCGTGGAATTCCTTGGCCTTCTCCGGATCCAGCCCGAGGTGGAACTGGTCTTCCCAGCGGAACTCGAAGCGCGCCTTGCTCAGTGCGTTGTCGCGCACCTGCGCGCCGGGATGGCCCTTGGCCAGGTCCGAGGCATGCGCGGCGATGCGGTAGGCCATGATGCCGTCGCGCACGTCCTGGCGGTTGGGCAGGCCCAGGTGTTCCTTCGGGGTGACATAGCAGAGCATCGCGGTGCCGTACCAGCCGATCATGGCGGCACCGATCGCACTGGTGATGTGGTCATAGCCCGGCGCGATGTCGGTGGTGAGCGGCCCCAGCGTGTAGAACGGCGCTTCGCCGCATTCGCGCAGCTGCTTGTCCATGTTCTCCTTGATCAGCTGCATGGGCACGTGGCCCGGGCCTTCGATCATGGTCTGCACGTCGTGCTTCCAGGCAATCCTGGTCAACTCGCCAAGGGTTTCCAGTTCCCCGAACTGCGCGGCATCGTTGGCATCGGCGATGCATCCGGGGCGCAGGCCGTCGCCCAGCGAGAAGGTCACGTCGTAGGCCTTCATGATCTCGCAGATGTCTTCAAAGTGCGTGTAGAGGAAGTTCTCCTTGTGATGGGCCAGGCACCACTTGGCCATGATCGAGCCACCGCGCGAGACGATCCCGGTCACCCGCCTGGCGGTGAGCGGCACGTAGCGCAGCAGCACGCCGGCGTGGATGGTGAAGTAGTCCACGCCCTGCTCGGCCTGCTCGATCAGGGTGTCGCGGAAGATTTCCCAGGTGAGCTCCTCGGCGCGGCCATCCACCTTCTCCAGCGCCTGGTAGATCGGCACGGTGCCGATCGCCACCGGCGAGTTGCGCAGGATCCACTCGCGGGTTTCGTGGATGTGCTTGCCGGTGGACAGGTCCATCACCGTGTCACCGCCCCAGCGGATCGCCCACACCAGCTTTTCCACTTCCTCGGCGATGCCCGAGGACACCGCGCTGTTGCCGATGTTGGCGTTGATCTTGGTCAGGAAGTTGCGGCCGATGATCATCGGCTCGCTTTCGGGATGGTTGATGTTGTTGGGCAGCACCGCGCGGCCGCGGGCGATTTCGTCACGCACGAATTCGGGCGTGATGCGCGCCGGGATGGACGCGCCGAAGGATTCGCCGGGATGCTGCCTGAGCAGCGCGGCGTCGCGGATGGCCTCGATGCGCTGGTTCTCGCGGATGGCCACGAATTCCATTTCCGGGGTGATGATGCCGCGCCGTGCGTAGTGCATCTGGGTGACGTTGGCGCCGGCCATGGCGCGCCGTGGCTGCAGGCGCGACGGGAACCGCACCGCGTCCAGGCGCGCGTCGGTCTCGCGCGCCTGCCCGAAGCTGGAGCTCAGCCCTTGCAGCAGTTCGGTATCGCCGCGCTCGGCCACCCAGCCGGCACGCAAGGGGGGCAGCCCCACGGAGAGGTCGATCCGTGCATTCGGATCGGTATACGGGCCGGACGTGTCATACACGGTGACCGGGGCATTCTCTTCCCCACCAAACAGGGTCGGCGTGCGGGTCAGCACGATCTCGCGCATGGGCACCTGCAGGTCGCTGCGTGAGCCGGGCACATGGATCTTGCGCGAGCCGGGAATCGGGCGGGTGACCGATTCGGACAATTGCTGGGCCTGCTGCTGCAGGGAGGAAAGCGCTGCGTTCATGACTTCGTCCTGGATCGGGTTCCGCCCAGGAATAGGCGGAACGGACGAAGCGGCGGCGCACGGCAGACGCAACACGGGCGGTCATCGGGCGGGGCAGCCCTACGGCGCATTGCGTCAGCACTTGCGAAGCATCCCTACGCCGGTATCAACCGGATCAGGTTCGAAGGGACTGTCTCAACCGTGGCCACTGGGCCGCGGTACCCCCGCTTCGGGGCGAATTAGACCACAACCCCGACGCAATTGCCGCGCCCGGCGCGGGGTCGTGTATACCGCAGTGGGAACGTGAAAAAGGCGCTGATCTGCCATCGGCTAGAATGCTGCGGCGCGGAATGGCCGTCTGGCTGGTCCGCCCTGGAGTTCCGCAACCGGCATCGACCGGCTTGAATCGCCCCAGCCGCCGCCCTGGCAGCGCTGGAGACGGCAGGCATTCGCTCGCCCCCTCTGTACGGAGAAACTCCTCCATGGTGTTTCGCATATCCATCGCACTGATCGTCGCATTGGTGCTGATCGCCGGCCTCGCGCCCGGCCCCTTCAACGACGTGATCCAGAGTGGCCTGGCCCACATCATCCGCAGCACCGGCTGGCTGTACCTGCTGGTGGTGTTCATCACGCTGTCGTTCCTGATGTACCTGGCGTTCGGGCGACTGGGCTCGCTGCGCATCGGCGGTGAAGATGCCGAGCCGGATTTTTCCAACGCCAGCTGGATGTCGATGCTG
>NZ_QAIW01000273.1:0-4696 GCF_003061285.1 Stenotrophomonas sp. HMWF003
GCGCCTGCACAACAACCTGACACGCCAGCTCGAACCGTTCACCCCGCTCGATCCGACCTGTCCGACCCTGTATGTGTGTGGCCCCACGGTCTACAACTATGTGCACATCGGCAATGCCCGCGGCCCGGTGGTGTTCGGGGTGCTGGCGGACCTGCTGCGGCGCCGCTTCGGCGGCCTGCGCTACGCCCGCAACATCACCGACGTGGACGACAAGATCAACACCGCCGCGCGTGAACAGGGCGTGCCGATCTCGGCGATCACCGACCGGTTTGCCGCGGCCTACCGGGAAGACATGGCCGCGCTGGGCGTGGTGCCGCCGGACATCGAGCCGGAGGCGACCGCGCACATCCCGCAGATCGTGACGATGATCGAGCAGCTGATCGCCGCCGGCCACGCCTATGCGGCCGAAGGCCACGTGCTGTTTTCGGTCGGTTCCTATGTCGGGTATGGCAAGTTGTCGCGCCGCGACCCGGAGGAAATGCTGGCGGGCGCGCGCGTGGACGTGGCCCCGTACAAGCGCGACCCGGGCGACTTCGTCCTGTGGAAGCCCTCCAGCGACGACCTGCCCGGCTGGGAATCGCCGTGGGGCCGGGGTCGTCCGGGCTGGCACATCGAATGCTCGGCGATGGCGGCCGCGCACCTGGGCCCGACCATCGACATCCATGCCGGTGGCGTGGACCTGCAGTTCCCGCACCACGAAAACGAGATCGCGCAGAGCGAGTGCGCCCACGGCGGGCAGACCTTCGCCCGGTTCTGGCTGCACAACGGCATGCTCAATTTTGGCGGCGCCAAGATGAGCAAGTCGATCGGCAACATCGAGCGCGTGCACGACCTGGTGCGCAAGCATGCCCCCGAGGCGCTGCGCTACGCGCTGCTGTCGGCGCACTACCGGCAGCCGCTGGACTGGTCCGATGCGCTGATCGAACAGTCCGCGCGCACGCTGGACCGGCTGTACGGCACCCTGCGCGACCTGGCAGCCGTGGAGGCCACCGCGGTCATCCCGGCCGAGATGGAGGCGGCGCTGGACGACGACCTCAACACGCCGCAGGCGCTGGCCGAACTGGCCCGCGTCGCCGGCGAAGCCCGCAAGGCCGCGCCGGCCGACCAGGCCCGCTGGAAGACCGCGCTGCTCGGCGCTGGCCTGGCGCTGGGCCTGCTGCAGCAGGATCCGGCCGCCTGGTTTGGCAATGCACCGGGCGACGCCGATGACGATGCGCGCATCCAGTCGCTGATCGACGCCCGCACCGCCGCCAAGCAGGGCCGCGACTTCGCCCGCGCCGACGCCATCCGCGACCAGCTGGCCGCCGAGGGCATCGCGCTGGAAGACACCGCCCAGGGCGTGCGCTGGGTGCGCAGGCGTTGATCCGTCGCCCGGCCAACCGCCGGGCGCTACCGCGACACAGATCCGGCCACGGATGGCCGGGTGTTCCCCCCGAACCATCACGGCCTGACCACGGAAGGCAGCTACCGGCCCGGAGTCCCCCATGACCCTTGCTTCCCCGTTCCCGCTTGAACCCACCGCTGCCGAGGCACAGGCGGCCATTGCCGATGAATTCGCCTTCTTCGGTGACTGGTCCGAGCGCTACCAGTACCTGATCGACCTCGGCCGCAAGCTGCCCACCTTCCCCGACGCGTGGAAGACCGAAGAGCACCGCCTGCTCGGCTGCCAGTCGATGGTGTGGATCGTGCCCGAGGGCAACGCGCAGCAGCTGCGATTCCACGCCATCAGTGACTCGGCGATCGTCTCCGGGCTGATCTACCTCGCCCTGCGGGTGTATTCGGGCCGTTCGGCCGCCGAGATCCTGGCCACCGAACCGAGCTACATCCAGGACATCGGGCTGTCCCGCCACCTGTCACCGACCCGCAGCAACGGCGTTGCGGCGATGCTGGCCTTCATCCGCGAGACCGCGCAGTCGCAGCACGCCCAGTCGTGAGTACCGACGCCCCTGCCGAGCCCGCCGAAAGCGCGCTGACCCTGCTGGCCCGGCCCGGCTTCTCGCTGCTGCTGGCCTACCGCATCTGCGCGATGCTGTCCTACCAGATCGTGGCGGTGACGGTGGGCTGGCACATCTACGAAGTGACCCGCAATCCTTTCTCGCTGGGTCTGGTGGGGCTGGCCGAGGTGCTGCCGTTCTTCTGCGTGGCCCCGTTCGCCGGCTACCTGGTGGACCACCTGCCCCGCCGCCGGCTGGGCATGGTCGCTGCCAGCGGACTGGTGCTCACCGCCGTGGTGCTCACCGCCGTTGCCCAGGGCTGGCTGCCGTTCCACGGGGTGTGGCCGATCTACGCGGCCATCGCCATGACCGGCATGGTCCGCGCGTTCCTGTCGCCGATCTACAACGCCCTGTTCGCCCGCGTGCTCGAGCGCCAGCAGTACGCGCGCGGTGCGGGCCTGGGCGCGGTGGTGTTCCAGGCCGGCATGGTGGCCGGCCCGGCGCTGGGTGGCCTTCTGGTGGCCTGGGGCGGCAAGGGCGTGGCCTATGGCGTGGCCGTGGCGGTGGCGCTGATCGCGGTCGGCTGCCTGGCCGTGCTGCGCGTGTCCGAACCGGTGCACACCGGTCCGGCCGCGCCGATCTTCAAGAGCATCGCCGAAGGCGGTCGCTTCGTGCTCGGCAACCGGATCATGGTCGGGGCGATGGCGCTGGACATGTTCTCGGTGCTGCTCGGCGGCGTGGTGGCGATGCTGCCGGCGTTCCTGCATGAAATCCTGCACCACGGCCCGGAAGGCCTGGGCATCCTGCGCGCGGCCCCTGCGCTGGGGTCGGTCTGCGTGGGCCTGTGGCTGGCCCGCCGGCCGCTGCAGCGCAACGCCGGCCGCGTGCTGCTGTTCGCGGTGGCCGGCTTCGGCCTGTGCGTGATCGGCTTCGGGCTGTCGCACAGCTTCTGGCTGTCGGCGCTGATCCTGTTGTTCTACGGTGCCTTCGACGGGGTGTCGGTGGTGGTCCGCTCGACCATCCTGCAGCTGGCCACGCCGGAGGAGATGCGCGGCCGGGTGTCGTCCATCAACGGCATCTTCATCAGCTCGTCCAACGAACTGGGCGCGTTCTATGCGGGCACGATGGCCAAGCTGCTCGGCCTGGCCCCGGCCGTGGTGCTGGGCGGTTTCGCCGTGCTCAGCGTGGCCGGCATCACCGCCTGGAAGAACCCGACGCTGCGCCGGTTGAACCTGCGGGATCTGCAGTAGGTACGGGCCGGGGGTCGGTACGCCGTCAGCGCACCACCGCGATGGGTTCCGACCCGCACATGCGACGCACCCCTCGCCCCTCGCCCCTCGCCACCAAACCACAAAAAAGCCCGGCCGAAGCCGGGCTTTTCACTATGCATCTACCACCAGAAACTCAGTCGCCCTGCTGCTTCTGCAGGTGCTCCCAACGTTCCTGGGCGTCGATGGTGCGCTCAGCGGTGAGGCGCGCTTCCAGACGGTCCAGGCCGATCTCTTCGCCGGTGTCCACGCAGTAGCCGTAGTCACCGTCTTCCAGACGCTTCAGCGTGCTGTTGATCTTGCCGATCAGCTTGCGGTAACGATCGCGGGTACGCAGTTCCAGCGAGTTCTCGGTCTCGCGGGTGGCGCGCTCGGCTTCATCGCCGATGTCACGCACTTCTTCCTGCAGGTTGGCGATGGTCTGCTTGGATTCCTCCACCAGATCATTGCGCCAGTGCTGCAGGCGCTGGCGGAAATACTCCAGCTGCAGCGGGCTCATGTATTCCTCTTCCGCGCTCGGCTTGTAGCCTTCGGGCAGGATCGGACGACCGGTGGCTTCGTCAGTCTTGTACTCCACCACCTTGACCTTGGTGCGCGGCGCCGGGGCGGACGAGCGCGCTGCCACGGCAACGGCGACCTTGCCGACCGGACGCGACACGGGCTTGGGGGCGGACTCGGACTTGGCGGGGGTTTTTGCAGGCGATTTCGAAACGGGCACGGGATTCTTGTTTTGCGGGGCCTTGGAGGCGGGGGCTGCTGCTGCCGGCACCGGCGCGGACGCCGGCGGGGTAACAGGTTTGGCCGCGCTCTTGGCCGGGACAGACTTGGCCGGCGCCGGCGATGCCGGCTTCGGTGCGGACTTCACTACGGGTGCTGCAACCGGCTTGGCGGCCGGCTTGGGTGCCACGGGCTTGCTGGCGGTTTTACTGGCCTTCACCGGCTTGGCCGGCGGCTGCTTGGCCGCCACCTTCTTCACCGGTGCAGGCTTGGAGGCCGGCGTGACAGCTGCCGGCTTCACGGATTTTTTCGCGACGGTCTTGGCCGGTGCGGCCTTCTTCACCGGTGCCTTGGCGACCGGCTTGGCCACCGCGGCCTTCTTGGCCACGACCTTCTTGGCGGGCGCGGCCTTCTTCACCGGGGCCTTGCTCACCACCGGCTTTTTGGCGACGGCTTTCTTCACCGCCTTGGCCGGGGTCTTGGCGACAGGTTTTTTCACGGGTGCCGTCCTGGCCGCCGGTTGTTTGGATGCAGGCTTGCCAGCCGGCTTGGGGGCCGGTTTTTTGGCAACGGACTTGGCCGCCAACTTCTTAGCAACAGGCTTGGCGGTTTTCTTGGCGGCCTTGACGGCCTTCTTTGCAGTTTTTTTAGCAGCCACGAAACGCTCTTCCTTGGTTTCCCCGGGGCCCGGGAAAGCGGGCCTTTATAGCCTACCCGACCAGCAGCAGCAACCACACCGCCTACTCCGTTCAGCCCCGGAGTCGCAAGGCGTGCGGC
>NZ_QAIW01000274.1:0-9596 GCF_003061285.1 Stenotrophomonas sp. HMWF003
CTGCGTGCACCCATCCGCGATAAACTGCGTTTTTCCCCCTGCAGGACCGCACCCGGATGAGCTCACGCCACACCCTTTCCGTCGCCCTGATCCAGGAGCGCAACCACGGTGACGCCGCCGCCAATCTGGCCGTGATCGAAACGCGCGTGGCGGAAGCGGCCGCCCAGGGTGCCAAGCTCATCCTGCTGCAGGAACTGCACAACGGCGCGTACTTCTGCCAGCACGAATCGGTGGACGAATTCGACCTGGCCGAGCCCATCCCCGGCCCCAGCACCGAACGCCTGGGCGCACTCGCCAAAAAGCACGGGGTCGTCATCGTCGGCTCCCTGTTCGAACGCCGTGCCGCCGGCCTGTACCACAACACCGCCGTCGTCTTCGAAAAGGACGGCACCCTGCTGGGCAAGTATCGCAAGATGCACATCCCGGACGATCCGGGCTTCTACGAAAAG
The DNA here is from genome assembly GCF_003061285.1 of Stenotrophomonas sp. HMWF003. Taxonomy (NCBI): domain Bacteria; kingdom Pseudomonadati; phylum Pseudomonadota; class Gammaproteobacteria; order Lysobacterales; family Lysobacteraceae; genus Stenotrophomonas; species Stenotrophomonas sp. HMWF003. Next base: position 450 of record NZ_QAIW01000274.1, read on the forward strand.
TTCTACTTCACCCCCGGCGACCTCGGCTTCACCCCGATCGACACCTCCGTCGGCCGCCTGGGCGTGCTCGTCTGCTGGGACCAGTGGTACCCCGAAGCCGCCCGCCTCATGGCGCTGGCCGGCGCCGAACTGCTGCTCTACCCCACCGCCATCGGCTGGGACCCGGACGACCAGCAGGACGAACAGGGCCGCCAGCGCGACGCCTGGGTCCTCAGCCACCGCGGCCATGCCGTGGCCAACGGCGTACCCGTCCTGAGCTGCAACCGCGTCGGCCATGAAGCCTCGCCGCTGGGTGCCTCCGGCATCCAGTTCTGGGGCAACAGCCACGTGCTCGGCCCGCAGGGCGAGTTCATCGCCGAAGCCGGCGGCGAGCCCACCGTTCTGTTGTGCGACGTCGACCTGCAGCGCAGCGAGCACGTGCGCCGCATCTGGCCGTTCCTGCGGGATCGCCGCATCGACGCATACGGCGACCTGCTCAAGCGCTACATCGACTGACCCCCAGGACCCCCACCCCGTGACCGTGCAGCTGCGCGACGCCCGCGACACCGACATCGATGCCATCACCGCGATCTACGCGGTGGAGGTCACCGACCTGGTCAACACCTACGAGTACGACGTGCCCGACGCGGCGGAAATGCAGCGGCGCATGCACGACATCGTGGGCCGCGGCTTCCCGTACATCGTGGCCGAGGTCGATGGCCAGGTGGCCGGGTATGCCTACGCCAACACCTACCGCGGGCGCATCGCCTACCAGTGGACCGTGGAAAACTCGGTCTACGTCGATGCCGCCTTCCAGGGCCGTGGCGTCGGCACCGCCCTGATGCAGGGCCTGATCGACGCCTGCGTCGCACGCGGGTACCGGCAGATGGTGGCGGTGATCGGCGAGCCGACCAACACCGCCTCGATCAAACTGCACGAGCGCTTCGGTTTCCACACCGTGGGCATTTTCCGCGGCCTCGGCCGCAAGCATGGCCGCTGGCTGGACACCGTCCAGATGCAGCGCGCGCTCGGCGATGGTGCCGACAGCGCCCCTTCGAATGAATGAAATGACTGAACCCCAACTCGATGACACCGGCGACACGTTGTTCGCCGGCCAGCCCGTGCGCGTGGTCGAACGCGACGGCGTGCGCTACACCCTGCTCGGCACCGCGCACGTCTCCCAGGCCAGCGTGGAAGCGGTGGAACGGGCGATCGGCAGTGGCCGCTTCGACGCCGTCGCCGTGGAACTGGACGCGCAGCGCCTGCAGGCCCTGACCAATCCCGACGCCCTGGCCAAGCTGGATCTGGTCGAGGTGATCCGCAAGGGCCGCGTGGCGCTGTTCGCCGCCAACCTGGCGCTGGCCGCCTACCAGCGCCGCCTCGCCGAGCAGCTCGGGATCGAGCCGGGCGCCGAACTCAAGCGTGCGGTGACCCTGGCCAACGAACACAACCTGCCGGTGCACCTGATCGACCGCGAAGTGGGCCTGACCTTCAAGCGCGCCTCGCAGCGGCTGGGATTCTTCGGCCGGATCAAGCTGGTGATGGGCCTGGGCGCCGGCCTGTTCGCGTCCGACGAGGTCGGCGAGGACGAGATCGAAAAGCTCAAGCAGGGCGACATGCTGGAAGCCAGCTTCGGCGAGTTCGCCAGCGAAAGCCCTGCGCTGTATGAAACCATCATCGGCGAGCGCGACCGCTACATGGCCACGCGCCTGCGCGAAGTGCACGACCCGGCCCAGCGCGAGGTGCTGGCGGTGGTCGGCGCGGGGCACCTGGCCGGCCTGGCCAGGTACCTGGAAACCGATACCGATGCCCCCGGGCCGCTGCGCGAGTCGCTGGAAGCGGTGCCGAAGAAGCGCAACATTCCGTGGATCACCTTGACCATCCTGGCGGTGGTGCTGGCCGGGATTGCAGTGGGCTTCTACCGGGGTGGCCTGGGCATGGGCGGTGAGCTGCTGCTGACCTGGGCGATGTACACCGGCGGCCTGGCGGGCCTGGGATGCCTGCTGGCGGGCAGCCATCCGCTGAGCATCCTGACCGCGATCGTGGTCGCGCCGTTCAAGCCGTTCCGGTTGAGCATTCCGACCGGCGCGTTCGCCGCACTGGTGGAAACGCGCCTGCGCAAGCCGGCGTATGAGGATTTCCTCAAGCTGCGCGACGACGCGCAGAGCGTGAAGGGCTGGTACCGCAACCGGGTGACCCGGGTGGTGTTGACCTTCATGCTGACCAACCTGGGCAGCATGCTGGGCCTGTGGCTGACCGGGCTGCAGGTGTGGGGCAAGGTGGCCGGGTAAGCGCTGCGCGCCGGCAACGGAAAAAGGCCACGCACTGCGTGGCCTTTTTTTTGTACCGGCCAGCGTCCGGTGTCCAAGCATTCCGGGGAGCCGGCCAGCGGCCGGCACTACCGGATTTCATGGTGCCCGGCCGCTTACGCGGCCGTGGCTGCTTCGCCCTTGGCCGGCAGGCCGCGGGCGCGGCGGATGATGCGCGACACCGCGCTGCTCATGTCGTCGAGCATGGCGTAGATGGTCGGCAGGAACAGCAGGCTGACCACGGTGGAGAACGCCAGGCCGCCGGCGATGGCGCGGGCCATCGGGTAGTACGGCGGGCCGTCGCCGAGCAGCTGGGTGTCGGTCAGCGAGATCGGCACCATCGCCAGGATGGCCGTGCCCATGGTCATCATGATCGGGCGCAGGCGCTCGCGGGAGCCTTCCACCAGCGCCTGGGTGCGGCCCATGCCGCGCCGACGCAGGTTGTTGATGTGCTCGATCATCACGATGCCGTTGTTCACCACCACGCCCATCAGCACCAGGATGCCGATGAAGGACATGATCCCGAACGACGTGCCGGTGATCCAGAACAGCCAGAACACCCCGAAGATCGAGAACAGCACGCCACTCATGATCGCCGCCGGGAACAGCAGCGATTCGAACACCGCGGCCATCACCACGTAGATCATCACCAGCGCGATGATCAGGTTGAACAGCATCTGCTGCATGGCCTCGTTGTCGTCGCCGTAATCGCCGCCATCGAAGGTGAAGGTGTAGCCGGCCGGAAAGCTCATCGGCGTGAGGGTTTCCTCCATCGCCTTGCGGGCTTCGGGCGCGGTGACCTTCTCGGCCAGGTTCGCCTTGATGGTCAGCGTGGTCTGTCGATTGGTGCGGCCGACCTGCGTGGCCGACGGCTTGATCGAGACATCGACCAGGCTCAGCAGCGGCACCGAGCGACCGTCGCCGGTGCGCACGGTGAAGCTGGCCAGGTCTTCCGGGCTGCTCTGCTCGGCCCCGGCGAAACGCACCCAGACCGGCACTTCACTGTCACCGCGGCGGAACTCGCGCATCGGCGCGCCGCGAAGGGCCAGGCCGACGAAACTGGCCACCTGTTCGGCATTGAAGCCGAACGCGGCCGCCCGTTCGCGGTCGACGTGGATCGACAGCTCGCTGCCCTTCTCGCCGTTGTCGATGCGCACGTCGCGCAGCTCCTTGCGCCGTGCGAGCAGCGGTACCACGTCCTCGCCGATCTCCTGCAGCATCTTGGTCGAGTCGCCCACCAGCTGCACCTGCACCGACTGGTTGCCACCGCCACCGCCGCCATCACCGCCCTGGTTGCCCACGATGTAATCGGTGCGCGCCGAGCGCGGCAGGCCCTTGCGCAGCGCCTCCTGCACGGCGGGCAGGTTGTCGGCGTGCTTCTCGTCGAAGGTCACGGTGGTGCTGCTGCCTTCCTGCTCGCTGTACCAGGAATAGACCTGGGTGATGTGCAGCTTTTCGCGGTTCTCGTCCAGGTAGCGTTCGACGCGGGCGACCTCCTCGGACATCTGGCTGTAGGTGTAGGCGCCCTTCCAGTTGTAGCCGATGAAGATGTCCTTGCCGCCTTCGCCGCCGAACATGTCGATCTTGGTCAGCTTCATCGGCACCAGGCTGATCAGCACCACCATCAGGATGCCGAACACGCTCCAGCCGCGGTGTTCCAGCGTCCACTGCAGCACCTTGGCGTAGCGGCGCTGCAGGCGGGCGATCACGCCGGTTTCCGAATGCACCAGCTTGGGGGTCTGCATGCGGGCGGACAGCATCGGGATCAGGCTGACCGCGACCAGCCACGAGGCCAGCAGCGACACCGAGATGGTGATCGCGATCTGGGCCATGAAGATGCTGATGTTGTTGGTTTCGCCGAACAGGTTGGGCACGAACACAATGCAGTGGCACAAGGTGCCGGCGCTCAGCGCGATGGCCACGTTGCGGGTGCCGATGATCGACGCCAGCCGCGGCTGGTCGGGCATGCGCTCGCGTTCCTGGTAGATGCTCTCCACCACCACCACCGCGTTGTCCACCAGCATGCCCACCGCCAGCAGCAGGCCCATCATGGTCAGGATGTTGAGGGTGACCCCGGCGAAGTACATGAAGCCCAGCGTGATCACGAAACAGATCGGGATCGCTAGGGTCACCATCAGCGTGGACGGCCAATGGCGCAGGAAGAAGAACAGCACCGTCACCGACAGCAGCAGGCCGACCGCGCCGGCCTCGGCCAGTTCCAGCAGCGAGGAGGTCACGGTCTTGCCCTGGTTGTTGATGACCTTGATCTGCACGTCGCGCATCGACGGCTGCGTGCGGATCGCCTCCACCTCCGCCAACGCAGCGCGCGAGACCTCCACCAGGTTGGCGCTGCGTTCCTTGTAGATGTCCAGGCCCACGGCGGGGTTGCCGTCCAGGCGTCGGCCGTAGTTCATGCGGGTGGGCTTGAGCCGGATCTCGGCGATGTCGCCCAGGCGCAGGCCCTTGGTGTCGATCACCAGGTCGCGCAGCTCCTGCAGGTCGGTGATTTCACCCACCGGCTGGATCCGCACGCGCTGGCCGTTGTCGTCGATCTGCCCGGCGGAGATCGAGAAATTCAGCGTGCGCAGGCGGTCGCTGAGCTCGTTGATGCTCAGGTTGTGCGCGGTGAGCCGGTCCGGGCTGATCGCGATTTCCACCTCGTTCGGCGGTGCACCGGAGATGTTGACCCGGGCCACGCCGGGGATGCGTTCGATGCGCCGCTTGAACTCGCGGTCGAGCATGTCGTACGCACCGGTCAGGTCGGTGCTGCTGGCCAGCCGTACCTTCAACACCGGTTCGTCGCTGCTGGACCACTTGAACACGTTGTAGCGCTGCAGGTCGTCGGGCAGGTCGCTGCGGATCGCATCGATGCGCTCACGCGCATCGGAGGCGGCGATGGCGATGTCGCGGTCCCAGTCGGTGAACTCGATGAAGATGCTGGCGCCTTCGGAGGTGGCCGAGGAGCGCATGCGCTTGATCCCGGTCATGGTCGCCAGCGCTTCTTCGGTGGGGCGGATGATGTTGCGCTCCACCTCCTCCGGGGTCGAGCCGGTGTACGGCACCTGCACGAACAGGAACGGCGCGGAGATGTCCGGCAGCGCTTCCAGCGGCAGCCGGAACGAGGCGATCAGGCCCACCACCACCAGCGACACGAAACACATGATGGTGGTGATGGGACGGCGGATGGAGAACTCGGCGATGCTCATGCCGGCTCCTGCGCAGCGCCGCTGCCGGCGGGCTCCACGTGGCCGGCGTGCTTGCGGCCGCGCTCGCGGTAGTAGGCATCACCGCGGCGGTCGAGCAGGTCGTACACCACCGGAATGACCAGCAGGGTGAGCAACGTGGACACCAGCAGGCCACCGATCACGGTGATCGCCATCGGCGCGCGCACTTCGGCCCCCTCGCCCATCGCCACCGCCAGCGGCAGGAAGCCGAACAGCGTGCACAGCGTGGTCATGATGATCGGACGCAGGCGCGAGCGCGCGCCTTCCACCAGTGCCTCCTGCTTGGGCACCCCGGCTTCGCGCAGCTGGTTGACCTTGTCGATCAGGATGATCGCGTTCTTGGTCACCAGCCCCACCAGCAGGATCAGGCCGATGAACACCACTACCGAGATCGGCTTGCCGGTGAGCATCAGGGCCAGGATCGCCCCGACCAGCGCCAGCGGAATGGTGAACAGGATGACGAACGGGTGCAGCAACGACTCGAACTGCGAGGCCATCACCAGGTACACCAGGAAGATCGCCAGGCCGAAGGCGAAGATCAACGACCGCGCCGATTCCGCCAGTTCCTCGCCCTGCCCGCCGATGTGCATGCCTACACCGGCGCCCAGCGGCTGCTTGGCCACCATGTCGTGCACCTCGCGCACTGCGCCGCCCAGGTCGATGTCGCGCAGGTTGGCCGAGACCACTGCCACGCGGGTCTGGTCGGCGCGATGGATCTCGCTGGGGCCGTTGGTGGCGACCACTTCGGCCACCGCATCCAGCGTGACCGGACGGCTGCTGCCCGGGTTGACGATCAGGCGGCGGATGCTGTCCACGCTGGCGCGGTCGCCTTCCTGCGCGCGCACCAGCACGTCGATCTTGCGGTCGCGGAAGCTGTAGCGGGTGGCCACGTCGCCGCGCACCTTCTTCACCACCACGTCGGCGATCTGGCGGGTGGTCAGGCCCAGCGCACCGGCGCGCTCCTGGTCGAAGCGGATCTGGATTTCCGGGAAGCCCTCTTCCACCGTGGATTTGACGTCGGCGTAGTGCGGGTTGTTGCGCAGCATCGCAGCGAGTGCCTGGCCGGCGCGCTCCAGCGTGGCCATGTCCTGGCCGCGCAGCTCCACTTCCAGCGGCGTGGAGAAACTGAACAGCGCCGGCCGTGCGAAGTCGACCTGCACGCCGGGGTGCTGCTGCATCGAATCGCGCAGGCGCTCGGTGATGGCCGCCTCGGTGCGGGCATCGCCGCCACCGGCCATCACCACGGTGAGCTTGCCGATGTTCTCGCCGCTTTCGGTCGGGCTTGCATCCAGCCGCGTGCCGCTGCCGCTGACGCCATACAGCGACGCGATCTGGTCGTCCTTGGCATGGGCCAGCTGCAGCTCGCGGACCAGCGCATCGGTCTGCTTCAGCGGCGTGCCGGCCGGAAGCTTGGCGGTCATTTCAAAGCGGTCCTGGGCCAGCTGGGGGATCAGATCGGCACCCAGCATCGGCACCAGCGCCATGGTGGCCACGAAGGCCAGCGCGGCACAGCCCAGCACCTTGCCCGGATGATGCAGCGCGCCCGGCAGCAGCTTGAGGTAGCCGCGTTCGGCGCCCGCATAGGGCTTCATCGCCACGTCGCTGGCCTTGCGCATCACCGGCCCGACCACGGCCACCACACCGCGCCACACGCGGATGATCGCCCAGGCCACGCCGAAGCAGGCCCAGCGGACCAGCGCACCGATACCGCGGCGGCCACTGGCCACCGGCTTGAGCCAGCGCTTTTCGGGCTGCCATGCCGCGTGCGCCGCTTCTTCCGGGAACGCCAGCGGCGGACGGCCCTTGAGCGAGCTCAGCATCGGAATCAGGGTCATCGACACCAGCAGCGAAATCGCAATGGCAATCGCCACGGTCAGCGCCTGGTCGCGGAACAGCTGCCCGGCGATGCCATCGACGAACACCAGCGGCAGGAACACCGCGATGGTGGTCAGGGTCGAGGCGACCACCGCCATGCTCACTTCGCGGGTACCGGCAATGGCCGCCTGCAGGATGCCCAGGCCGCGCTCGCGCGCCTTGGCGATGCTTTCCAGCACCACGATCGAATCGTCCACCACCAGGCCGGTGGCCAACGCCAGGCCGCCCAGCGACATCACGTTGAGGCTCAGGCCCATCTGGCCCATGAAGAAGAACGTGGTGATGATCGAGACCGGCAGCGACAGGCTGATCACGAACGTGCTCCAGCCATCGCGCAGGAACAGGAAGATGATCAGGATGGCCAGCAGGCCGCCGATCACCGCGTCTTTCTTGACGTCGCTGATGGCGTGTTCGATGAAGCGCGACTGGTCTTCGATGGTGGTCAGCTGGGCGTCGCCGGGAATCTGCGCCTTGATCTGCTCCAGCTTCGCGCGCAGCGCCTCGGCGGTGGCCACGGTGTTGGCGTCCCCTTCCTTGTAGATCGCCAGTTCCACCGCTTCCTTGCCGCCCAGGCGGATGATCGCCTCGCGTTCCTTGTAGCCCTGGCGCACGCTGGCCACGTCCTTCAGCCGCACCGGCACGCCATTGGCGATGGTCGAGGAACTGCTGCTGGACGCACTCTGCGCGGCCGACGCGGCGGCCACGGCCGCATCGGAGCCGGTCGAGGCGGCAATGGCGAACATCTGCTGCATGGCCGCGTCGGCGGCGCTGCCATTGCTGCCCTGGGTGGTCACCAGCAGGTTGCGGATGTCCTCCAGGTCGGCGAACTGATTGACGGTACGCACCAGGAAGCGCTGCGAGCCTTCCTCCAGGCGACCGCCGGAGATGTTGATGTTCTCTTCCTTGAGCCGCTTGATCACGTTGTCGATCGGCAGGTTCAGCTGGGCCAGCTTCTGCTGGTCGATGTCGACCTGGATCTCGTCTTCCAGGCCGCCGCCCACCTTGACCGCGGCCACGCCGGCCACCGGTTCGAGCTTCTTCTTCAGGTCTTCATCGGCATAGCGGCGCAGCTCGGTGAGCTGGCGGACCGCATCGGCATCGGTGGCGGCGTCGGCCTTGGCCGAGATCACCAGGCGCATGATCGGTTCGGTGGACGGATTGAAGCGCAGCAGCACCGGGGCCTTGGCCTCCAGCGGCAGGTTCAGCGCTTCCATCTTGTCGCGCACCTCCAGGCTGGCCTGGTCCATGTTGGTGCCCCAGGCGAATTCGAGCACCACATCGCTCTGCCCGGTGCGCGAGACCGACTTGAGCTTGCGCAGGTTCTTGACCACGCCCACGGCCTCTTCGACCGGTTCGCTGATCAGGGTTTCAATTTCGGTGGGGGCTGCGCCGGTGTATTCGGTGCGCACGGTCAGGGTGGGATAGCTCAGGTCGGGCAGCAGGTTGACCTTGAGGTTGCCCAGCGCGATGACGCCGAACAGCATCAGCGTCACCGTGCACATGGCGATGGTGACGCGGCGGCGGGTGGCGAATTCCACCAGCCCCCCGCCCTGTGCACCCGGGCGGTCGCCGTGGTGCGGATCGTTGCCGTGGTCGTTGCCGGCCGAAGTCATTGACGGCTCTCCGCCTTCTTCGCCGGTTGCGCCGATGCGGTGGCGGTGGCCGGCTTGGCGCCGATCACCTGCACCGCCGTGCCATCACGCAGGGCCACCTTGCCGGCGGTCACTACCTGGTCGCCTTCGGCCAGGCCCTCGCGGATC
>NZ_QAIW01000274.1:9620-10317 GCF_003061285.1 Stenotrophomonas sp. HMWF003
CACCCGCGCCACCTTGCCGGCGCGCACCCGGAACACCGCCGGTTCGCCATCGTCGAGCAGCGCCAGGCGCGGCACCACCAGCGCGTCGGCGCGCTGGTCGTAGTCGATGCGGATGCGGCCGAACATGCCCGGCTGCAGGCCCTGCGCGTCTTCACCGAAGCCACTGACCACGCGGAAGGTGCCGCTGCCGGCGTCGACCACCGGCGAGATGCGGTCGACCACGCCGGGGAACGACCTGCCCGGCAGCGCATCGGCCACCAGCGTCACCGGTTGGCCGGCGCGGAGCGTGGCCAGTTCGCGCTCGGGCACGTTGAGGGTGGCCTCCAGGCGCGAGTTGTCGATGATGCGGAAGATAGGCGTGTTGATCTGCACGAAGTTGCCGGTCTTGATCGAACGCGAGGCGATCACGCCGGAGATCGGTGCGACCACGGTGGTGTAGGACAGTTCCAGCGTGGCCAGGCGGTACTGCGCCCGGGCGTTTTCCACGTCGTACTTGATCTGGTCCACATCAGCGGCGCTGACCATCTGCTGGCCGATCAGTTTCTGCGCCCGCTGGTAGTTGTTCTCCAGCTTGCGCATCACCGCTTCGCTCTGCGCCACGGCCAGGCGGGCGCGGTCCGGGTCCAGCCGCACCAGCGGCTGCCCGGCACGCACGGCCTGGCCCTCTTCGACCAGTACCGCCAAGGCCACACCGGAG
>NZ_QAIW01000274.1:10346-10855 GCF_003061285.1 Stenotrophomonas sp. HMWF003
CGCGGCGGTGCCGGTGTAGCTGGCGGCAACGGCGCGACGGCTGGCGGCGACCGCCTCCACCGGCACGGCGTCGACGGCTTTTTCAGCCTTGGGATCTTTTTCCGCGGCTTGCGCATCGGCGCTGCCGGCGCCGGCGCCGCAGCCGCTGAGCAGCAGCGAGGTGGTGATCAGCAGTGCAGCGGCGCAGGTTCCGGTGCGGCCGTGCAGGAAAGAATTTCGCGACATCGTCGTGTCCCTGAGGGATGCGTGGGCAGGTGTGGTAGCAAAGTAATGCACCACGTCACGATCACACCATATCCCAAAGGTCATGGTGACCTGCGGCAACGCCCGTGCCCGCCCCGGTTTCAGCTAGATGAAAACGCAGGCTATACTCGGGCCAGTTCCGTACCCCACGCCGGAACGACCAGACCCGTACACCGGAAAGGACATCATGCGCCCGCAGCCGCTCGCCGCTTGTCTTCTGGCCGTCCTCCTGCCCCTCGGGGCCGCCGCACAGGCCGCAACTGCTC
>NZ_QAIW01000275.1:0-18726 GCF_003061285.1 Stenotrophomonas sp. HMWF003
CTGTCGGCCTCGTAGGCCGCCTGGGGCTGGGCGAACTGCACCGCGTGGAAATGCACGATGTCGCCCCACACCAGTAGCGACGGGCCGTTGCCGGGGTCCAGCTTCCACGACACATGGCCCGGCGTATGCCCATGGCTGTCCAGCGCGGTCACCCCCGCCGGAAGCACCTGGCCCGGGCTGAAACGGCGCAGCTTACGCGCGGCTTCGTAGGGCGCCACCGCCTTGCGCGCCAGCGCGAAGGCAAAGCGCACGCCCTGCGGCGCGGTGGCTTCGCTGGCCGGGTCCAGCCAATAGGCCGCGTCGGCGGCCGACAACCAGACCGTGGCGTTGGGGTAGGCGACCTTGTCCTGCGTATCCAGCAGGCCGCACAGGTGGTCCGGATGGGCATGGGTGAGCAGCACGTCGTCCACCTCGGCCGGGTCGTAACCGGCCGCGCGCAGGTTGCCCAGCACCTGGCCCAGGCCGGGCCCGAAGCAGGTGGCGGTGCCGGTATCCACCAGGGTCAGGTGGTTGCCCCGCTGCACCAGGTAGGCGTTGACTGCGGTCTGCAGGCCCTTGCCGTCTTCGGGCACATACCGGTGGTCGAGCAGGCGGGTCACCGCACCGGCATCGATCCCGGTCAGTTCCTGCCGGCCCAATGCCACGGTGCCGTCGAACAGCGCGGTGACCTGCAGCGTGCCGATCTGCTGGTGGTAGACGCCGGGCACCTGTGCCGAGGGCGTGTGCGTGGTGGTGGCCAGGGCGGGGCTGGTGGCCGTGGCCACCAACAGGGCAGCGGCAAGGAAGCGAACGCGAGGAAGGCGCATGGCAGGGTCTACGCAAGGCGGCGGTGCCGCGGTGTCCCCATGCTGCGCGCGGACGACGCCGCGTACTGCTCAGAATGCGCCGTGATCCGCTCGCCGGCTCAACTGTTGCCGATTGCCCCCGGCTCCAGCCCGTAGCGCGCGGCGAAGCGCTTGTTGAAGCTGCCCAGCGAGCGGTAGCCCACGCGCGCGGCCACGGTCTTCAGCGGCAGCTGCGTGGTGTACAGCAGGTTCATCGCGTGCGCCAGGCGTGCATCGGCGATCAGCGCGCGCACGCTGGCCTGCTCGCTGGCCAGCCGGCGCCGCAGCGTCGCACCGCTCAGCCCCAGCTGCGCTTCGAAGTCGCGCGATTGCCAGTCGCGTTCGGGTTGTGCGGCGATCAGGTCACGGATGCGCTCGCCCAGGCTCGGCTCGGGAGGCACCAGCAGGCTGCCGTGGCCGCGCCGGCAGAACGCCAGCACCAGCGCGGCCAGCGCGAGCCGGGCCTCGGTGTAGCGCGCGTGTTCCAGCGCCTGGCGCCATTGCCGCAAGGTGTCGCCGTGGTCGTCCAGCGACAACCGCGCCAGCGCGTCGCCGGCCTCGGGCAGCGGTTCTTTCCAGAGCACGCGCGCGGCCGCCAGCGCCTCGCTGCACAGCGGCACGATCGCGCTGAGGTACACGCCGCTGTGCGGATCGGGAATGTTGACCACGTCGATGCGGCAGCGCCGGGTAATCAGGAAAAGGTCACCGGGCATGAACGTGAGCGACTGCGTGCCACAGGTCACCTGCTTGCGCCCCTGCAGCAGGATCGCGAACTGCGGCTGCGGGATGTCCACCGACGAGGCGCCATGTTCGCGGCGCGCGGTGACGCAGGCGTAGCCGTCGGCGCGCGCGCAGGTGGCCAGGCTGGCCATGTCGTCCAGCAGCGAGGCCGGGTGGAGGAGGGCGTTCATCAGTGCGCAGTATCGAACAACTGGCCGATCAGTGCTGCGGCCGCCATCGCCAATGCGCCCCAGAACATCACCCGCACCGCGCCGCGCAGCGGCGGTGCGCCCCCGGCACGCGCGGCCATCGCGCCGGTCAGGCCGAGGCCGACCAGGGTGGCGGCGGTGGTGACCTGTGCAACGTACACGTGCGGGGCCAGCAGCGCGGTCAGCACCGGCAGCGCCGCGCCGCAGATGAAGGCACCGGCCGAGGCCATCGCGGCCTGCAGCGGGCGTGCGCGCAGTTCCTCGGTGATGCCCAGCTCGTCGCGCGCATGCGCGGCCAGGGCATCGTGGGCGGTCAACTGCACCGCCACCTGGTGGGCCAGGTCGGGGGTCAGGCCGCGATGCCGGTAAATGGCCGCCAGTTCCTCCAGCTCGCTGTGCGGGTCTTCATGCAGCTCGCGTTTCTCCACCGCCAGGTCGGCATGCTCGGTATCGACCTGCGACTGTACCGACACATACTCGCCGGCCGCCATCGACATGGCCCCGGCCACGGTGCCGGCGATGCCGGTGGCCAGTATCGTGGTGGCACTGGCACCGCTGGCGGCAATGCCGACCACCAGCCCGGCCACCGAGACGATGCCGTCATTGGCGCCCAGCACGGCGGCACGCAGCCAGCCCACGCGGTCGGAGCGATGTACTTCGGGGTGTCTGGATCGGCTCATCGGGGCAGTGTAGGGCGCGCCCGCCGCGCGGGGCGAAATGCGTCGCAACGGCGCTGCGGCCCGGTCAAGCCCATTTTCATAGGATGCTGAAAACCGTCACGGTGACGCGACGGTGGGGGACGCCACGATATAGTGCGCCCTTGCGATGCGGGGGCTGCAACCCCACATCCCCGCCCTGACCAGAATCCTGCGAGCCTCCCCTTGTCGAGCCCCAGCCACGTCGCCGAGACGCCGATCACCGACCGAAATGAACTGGTCGCCACGTTGGCCTCCGGCGAAAAGCCCAAGGCGCAGTGGCGCATCGGCACCGAACACGAGAAGTTCGGCTTCCGCCTGGACGACCTGCGCCCGCCCACCTTCGACGGCGACCGCGGCATCGAAGCCCTGCTCAACGGCCTGACCCGCTTCGGCTGGGATCCGGTGCAGGAAGACGGCCGCACCATCGCGCTGCTGCGCGACAACGCCTCGGTGACGCTGGAACCGGCCGGCCAGCTGGAACTGTCCGGCGCGGCGGTGGAAACCATCCACCAGACCTGCGTGGAAACCGGCACCCACCTCAATGAAGTGGCGCAGGTGGCTGGCGAACTGCAGCTGGGCTTCCTGGGCATGGGCTTCCAGCCCAAGTGGACCCGCGACGAGATGCCGTGGATGCCCAAGGGGCGCTACAAGATCATGCGCGAGTACATGCCCAAGGTCGGCACGCTGGGCCTGGACATGATGACCCGCACCTGCACGGTGCAGGTCAACCTGGACTACGCCACCGAAGCGGACATGGTGAAGAAGTTCCGCGTGTCGCTGGCGCTGCAGCCGATCGCCACCGCGCTGTTCGCCGATTCGCCCTTCACCGAAGGCGCGCCGAACGGCTACCAGAGCTACCGCTCGCACATCTGGACCGACACCGACAACGACCGCACCGGCATGCTCGACTTCGTGTTCGAAGACGGCTTCGGCTACGAGCGTTACGTCGACTACCTGCTCGACGTGCCGATGTACTTCTCCTACCGCGATGGCAAGTACAACGATGCCAGCGGCCAGAGCTTCCGCGATTTCATGGTCGGCAAGCTGCCGGTGCTACCGGGCCAGCTGCCCACGCTGCGCGACTGGTCGGACCACATGACCACCGCCTTCCCCGAAGTGCGCCTGAAGAAGTACCTGGAAATGCGCGGTGCCGATGCCGGCCCGTGGAGCCGCCTGTGTGCCTTGCCGGCGTTCTGGGTGGGCCTGCTGTACGACGATGCCGCACTGGATGCGGCCTGGGACCTGGTGCGTGATTTCAGCCTGGTCGAGCGCAACGTCCTGCGCGACGGCGTGCCGAAGCATGGGTTGAAGCTGCCGTTCCGCAACGGCACCGTGCTGGACCTGTCGCGCGAGGCGCTGAAGATCGCCGTGGCCGGCCTCAAGCGCCGCGCCGCGCGCAACGCCGATGGCCAGGACGAAAGCAAATTCCTGGAAGTGCTGCAGGAGATCGTCGATTCCGGGCTGACCCCGGCCGACCGCAAGCTGGCGCTGTTCCACGGCGAGTGGGGCGGCAACATCGATCCGGTGTTCAAGGAATTCGCGTACTGATCGCAAAAACACCTTGGAAGAACGGCGTTCTCCCGGTCCGGGTGAGCGACGTTTTTTCAAGTGACACCTTGCGACCAGGGCCGGGGATTCTCGACGCCACCTGATCGTTACGAACTCAGGGGAGGGCAGCGTCCGCCCGAAGCGTTACGGGAGAACGGCACACCCTGCGCGTGGCACCACGGCAGGTAGCGTGTCAGTTCCAGATCATGATGCTGCCGTCAGGCCCAGCCATCCAGTCACGCAGGCCTTACCGCCGACAAGACGGCTTCAATTCCGACGTCTGCACAGATCTCAAGCGCGAGCGCCCGCGCTTCAGCGGCCGTCAGTCGCCCTGCCGTCTTCAATGCTTCAGCTGAAAACTCCGGATCAAACGAAATTCTGTTCACAACTTCCTCCTGAATTCGGCGATGCAACTCGATAGCCGGACCCAGCCGAACTCTATCTCCTGCATGTATCGCACTTGAATCCTCGTGGCCGTCCAACGCCTCGTAGTAATAAAAATTAGAGTACGTGTCGATGAAGCTCTGGGCGTTGACAGCGCCGAGTGCAAATTCTTTAACAAGCCTCGTCATCTGGATGAGTCCTGCCTCGTTATCCATGTTCCACGCACTCCTCTGTCATTGTTTTATGGGAAGCCAAGGGGTTCCGTCGGCATTGGTTACACCTGGCACATGGCCATGCGGCTGCTGCGCTCGGGGATCGGGATGGGTTGATGGCTTATGTCCTCCATCAATACGCACGCCAGTAGGCTGCCCGTCGGGGCCTTTCGCCTGAACGAAGCGGCCATCTGGAGATCCTTCAATTTTTCCGCCTGGAGGTGTCGGGATCGCGTTTCCCTTGGAATCGACATAGATGGTTCCAGAAGCCTTCTGCTCACTTGCGACTTTCCGTCCTAGTTGCGCGGCTTCGTCACCGTGCTTCAACACTGCTTTTCCGGCATCACCGGCAAATGGGATCAAGCCCATTGCCGCCCCAGCAATGTTCGCAGGTGTTGGAGCTTGGACTGCCTCAACGATACCTTTGACGTCCCCGAGGACCGGCGTGAAGTCGGCAACGACAGGGAGAATCTGCTGGGCTTGCTCAGCTGTTACAGGATTGTAGAAATCCCTTGGTGCTCCCAAGGCTTGACGCCCATCTGGGTCAGTAAAGCGATATGGGTTGCCGTTCGCATATCGGTATCGATTGAACTGCCCCACCGGCTGGTCATACGCCGTCACCGGGTCCACCGACAGGAAGACGCCCAACTGCGGATCCATATACCGCTGCTGCATGTAGCTCAGCCCCGTGGCCGCATCACTCACATGCCCCGTATATCCCGGTCCATCCGTGACCTGTCCGCCCACCACAGCACCGTAGGGCTCGTAGTCATAGCGCTTGATCACGTTGCCATTGGCATCAGATTCAGCAACGACCGAACCGAGTGCATCGGTATGGATATAGGTGACGGTCTGAGCACGTGCAGGTGGCACAAGGGTCATGCCGACCAGCAGCACGCAGCAGAGCCATGCGCCCACGACACTCAGCTTCCGAAAGACACTCTCCACGTCCCTGCAACGAGTAAACGTGCTGCTCGCACTTTCACCGAATCTGTGCATCCTTCCAATCCCTGAAAGAGCCTTGAAGCAACGCGTGCCATTGATAGCACAGCAATGAGAGGCCTGTGGCTGAACTGATTCAGCGAGGCCAAAGGTGACATGACGGGTTGGATCAAGCGAGAAGGGCCAAGCGCCAGGCAAGCCGGGCCAGATAGCAGTTGCGATGCCAGTCGCGACGCGTCGGTGGAAGATGACAATGGCAAGATCGCATCTCGGCAACCGGCAGCTAGTGTCACAGCTCCGATCGGAGAGGGGGGCGTTCCTGGGCCACCGTCCTCGGCCAACTACGCCGAGGACGGTGAAGATCTCCAAGTCCCATCATCCGTTCGACGGCAAGACTGCTCCTCTCAGGCGAACAGTATTGCGGTGTCTCCGGGAGGTTTCATTTGAACCTGCAGAAGGATCAGGCCGCCTTTTCCAGCGTGGCCATGTCGATCACGAAGCGGTAGCGCACGTCGTTCTTCGCCATGCGCTCCCAGGCTTCGTTGACGGTCTTGATGTCGATCACTTCCACGTCGCTGACGATGTTGTGTTCGGCACAGAAGTCCATCATTTCCTGGGTTTCGGCCATGCCGCCGATTGCCGAACCGGTGATGTGCTTGCGGCCGAACATCATTGCAGCGCCCATCAGCGGCGGGTCCAGCTCGGTCAGCACGCCGACCAGGCACATGGTGGCGTCGCGCTTGAGCAGGCCCATGTACGGGTTGGTGTCGTGGCTCACCGGGATGGTGTTGAGCAGGAAGTCGAAGCTGCCGGCGTGGGCCTGCATCTGCGCCGGATCGCGCGAGACCAGCACTTCATCGGCGCCCAGGCGCTTGGCGTCGGCACCCTTTTCCGGCGTGGTGGTGATCATCACCACGGTGGCGCCCATCGCCTTGGCGAACTTCACGCCCATGTGGCCCAGGCCACCCAGGCCGATGATGCCGACCTTCTGGCCGGGGCCCACCTTCCAATGGCGCAGCGGCGAGTAGGTGGTGATGCCGGCGCACAGCAGCGGCGCGGCGGCCTTGAGGTCCAGCGTGTCGGAAACCTTCACCACGAAGCGCTGCTCGACCACGATGTGGTCCGAGTAACCGCCGAAGGTGGGCTGGCCGGTGTCGCGTTCGGTGCTGTTGTAGGTGAAGGTGGCGCCCTTCTCGCAGTACTGCTCCAGCGATTCGTCACAGGCCGCGCAATGGCGGCACGAGTCGACCATGCAGCCGACGCCGGCGAAGTCGCCGACCTTGAAGGCGGTGACACCGGCGCCGACTTCGGTCACCCGGCCGATGATCTCGTGGCCCGGCACCATCGGGAACTTCGAGTTGCCCCAGTCGTCGCGGGCCTGGTGCAGGTCGGAGTGGCAGATGCCGCTGTACAGAATCTGGATGCGGACGTCGCCAGCGGCGACCGGGCGGCGCTCGAAGGAGAACGGCACCAGCGGGGCGGTCTGGTCGTGGACGGCGTAACCATGGGCGAGGGACATGGGAGATCCTTGGCGGGTTTTGTAGAAAGGCGCTTTACAATACGCCCCGTTCCCGTGCACATACAGTCAGGATATCGGCATGATTCATCAAGTGAAACGGGATAATCATGGCCACTGACAACCTGACCCATCTGGCCGCCTTCGCCGCCGTCGCGCGCCACCGCAGCTTCCGCAAGGCCGGTGCCGAGCTGGCCCTGTCCACCTCGGCGGTGAGCTATGCGATCCGCGCGCTGGAAGAGCGGCTGGGGGTGGGGCTGTTCCATCGCACCACCCGCAGCGTGGCGCTCACCGAGGCCGGCCAGCGCCTGCTCGAACGGCTGCAGCCTGCCCTGCACCAGGTGCATGACGCGCTGGAGGAAATGAACCACTTCCGTGCCGCGCCCGCCGGGCTGCTGCGCATCAATGCCACCCGCGCCGCCGTGCAGACCCAGCTGGGCCCGCGTCTGGCGCGGTTCCTGCAGGCCCATCCGGATGTGCGCATTGAACTGGCGCAGGACGATGGGCTGGTGGATATCGTCGCCAAGGGCTTCGATGCCGGCGTGCGCCTGCACGAGTCGGTGCCTGAAGACATGGTGGCGGTGCCGCTGGGCCCGCCGCTTCGCGGCCTGATCGTGGGCGCGCCGTCCTATGTGCAGCGTCGCGGGATTCCCATGCATCCCCACGACCTGGCGCAGCATGAGTGCGTGCGCTTCCGCTACGCCAGTGGCCATCTGTACAAGTGGCAGTTCGAACGCGACGGCCAGGAACTGGACGTGGACGTACCCGGGCGGCTGACCCTCGGCGACCAGCACACCATCCTGCAGGCCGTGATCGACGGCCTTGGCCTGGCCTACGTGCTGGAAGACTCCGCGCGCCCGTTCCTGGACGATGGCCGCCTGGTGGCGGTGCTGGAAGACTGGAGCGAACCGTTCCCCGGCTTCGTGCTGTATTACCCGCGGCAACGGCAGATGTCGTCGGCGCTGCGCGCGTTCGTGGACATGGTGCGCGACACCACCGCCTAGCCGCGCAGGCGCACGCATTGAGCCACGCCCGCGCCGCATGCTAGCGTCGCTGCGGGCAGGGGAACTGCCGACAAGGACTGTCGATGAATCGCATTGTCGTGTTGTTGTTGATCATGGGTACGCTCGGGGGCGTGCTGCACCTCAAGAACCTTTTCTTCAAGCACCGCGCCGGCCAGCAACAGGCGGTGGCGCCGCTTGCTGCTGCGGGCGCCGCCGCGCAAGGCCGGGCCGTGGACGTGTACGGGCGCGACGGCTGCGGCTTCACCCGGCGCATGCTGGGGGACCTGCAGGCCGCCAACGTGCCGGTGCGCTACCACGACATCGACGTGCCCGCCGAGCAGGCAGCGTTCCATGCGCGCTTCGAGAATGCCGGCGTGATGCGCGATGGCAGGTATGCACTGCCGGTGGTCGCGGTGTCCGGGCAGTCGATTGCACGCCCTTCTTCGTCCAGCGTGGTCTATCGTTACAACGCGCGCTGAGCGCGCCCTTCTTCAGCTTCATGGATTCCGCATGCACACGCTTTCCGATATCGAACAGGCCACCGGCCAGGCCTTTCCGCCGCTCTACCGGCAGCTGGACGCCGAAGGCCGGCTGGGCTTTGGCGGCCCGCACCCGGACTGGTTCAAGGTCGTGTTCCCAAGCCTGCAGGCCGCACCGCCGGTGCTGCTGTATGCGTACGATTACGAGCCGATCCCGCGCGAGCGGCTGCACGAGGCGTGGTCGGACCTGACCGCGGCCGACCACTACAACCCCCTGCGGGCGAACATGCAGCTGCTGCCGTTCGCCGAAACCGGGGCCGGCGATGTGTACTGCTTCTGGACCAACGCACCGGGCTTTGACGAGCCGCCGGTGCTGCTGGTCTGGCACGACGACGACCGCGCCGACCTGCTGGCCGCGAACTACCAGGACTTCCTGTTCCGCAAGATGGTGGAATCGGTGCTGGACCTGGAGGAGTCGCTGCTGGACGACAGCGCGCTGGCCAACAACCTGCAGCGCTGGCTGGACACGCACCGCGCGTGGCTGCGCGCCGACCAGGTGCAGGCATTGGAAACGTGGTTCGGGCAAACCGACGCCATCGCCGACGGCGCACTGCACGAAGACCAGGCCGATGCGCTGATCCGCGAGGTGATCGGGTTCGAGCGCATCAACGAGCGCATTCCCTACGTGCAGGCATGACGGCAGCCATGCCTGCGTCTGCCGCCACACTCAGCGACACCGACTTCCGCCAGCTGGCCGACCATCTGCTGGCGCTGGACGCCGGACGGGTGCCGCCAACGTTGCCCCCGCACCTGCGCGCGCATCCGGTGGCGACCCTGGCGGCCGCCGGGCAACTGGACCAGGCGGTGGTGGCCCTGATGGGCGACGTACCCAACCCATGGCGCGGCCTGCTGCTGCGATAACCGCCCGCGGCGGGCGGTAGAGCCACCCCATGGGTGGCTGCCGCAGCGCGCACATCGAAAAATCAGCCACGCATGGCGTGGCTCTACCGTCGGCGGGGCACAGGTAGAGCCACCCCATGGGTGGCTGCCCGCAGCACGCGCATCGAAAAATCAGCCACGCATGGCGTGGCTCTACCGCCGGCCGGGCACAGGTAGAGCCACCCCATGGGTGGCTGCCCGCACGGAATCACCACGCCCGCGCCGGCCCCATGATCAGCGGGCAACCGGGTAATCGGTATACCCCTCTGTCCCACCGCCGTAATACGTGGCCCGATCCGGCACCGCCAATGCCACGTCGTTCTCCAGCCGCGCCACCAGATCCGGGTTGGCGATGAATGGCTGGCCGAACGCGGCCAGGTCGATGATGCCCTCGTCCACCAACCGCAGCGCGCGCTCGCGGGTGAGGCTACCGGCCAGGATCAGGGTGCCACCGTAGCTCTGCTTGAAGGTGCGCAGGAACGCCTCGCTCAGCACCGACACACCGCGCGCATGGTTGTCGTTGAGGTGCACGTAGGCCAGCCCGCGCTTGCCCAGTTCCTGTGCCAGGTACAGGTAGGCCGCTTCGTTGCCGACGTACTCGGGCATGTCGAACTGCAGGTTGTTCGGCGCCAGCCGCACGCCCACGTGGTGCGACCCGATCCGCGCGGCCATCGCATCGACGGTCTCCAGGATCAGGCGCGCGCGGTTCTGCAGCGTGCCGCCGTACCCGTCGGTGCGGTCATTGGTGACCGGGTTGAGGAACTGCTCGAACAGGTAGCCGTTGGCCGCATGCAGTTCAATGCCGTCGAAACCCGCGGCGATCGCGTTGTCGGCGGCGCGCGCGAAGTCGTCCACGATGCCGGGCAGTTCGTCGGTGCGCAGCGCGCGCGGCGGGGTCGGATCGGCGTGCCCCCGGCTGCCGTCTTCGTTGTACACGAACGCGGTGTTCTTCGGGTTGCTCGCCACCGGGCGGGTGCCTGCGCTGACCGGCTGGCCGCCGTCAGGCTGCAGCGAGGCGTGCGACATGCGGCCCACGTGCCAGAGCTGGGCGAAGATCGCGCCGTGCTCGTCGTGCACGGCCGCAGTGACCTGCTTCCAACCTTCCACCTGCTCGGCCGACCACATGCCCGGCACGTCGATGTAGCCCTGGCCCTGGGCCGACACCGGGGTGCCTTCGCTGATGATCAGCCCGGCGCTGGCGCGTTGTCGGTAGTACTGCGCGGTGAGCGCGTTGGCCACGCTGCCGGGGTTGCGCGCGCGGGTCATCGGCGCCATCGCGATGCGGTTGCGCAGAGGGGTACCGGCGAGGTCGTAAGGCTGGAAGAGCAGGGCGGTCATGAGGGGGAACTCGTGGGGAGGAAGGCGCCAGCGGCGCGACCCCTTCAAGATAGGGTTGACCTGGAGGTGCATAAAGAACTTCAATTTCCCCGCAAGCGGGACATTGTGTCCCCAATGGAGCGCGGCCATGCTGCCTGTGGAATCGTTGAACGGGCTGGTCACCTTCGTCACCACGGCGCGCTCGGGCACCTTCACCGAAGCGGCCGAGACCCTGGGGATCTCGCGCTCGGCGGTCGGCAAGGCGATCGCGCGGCTGGAAGAGCGGTTGGGCGTGCGGCTGTTCCATCGCACCACGCGGCGCATCTCGCTCACCGCCGATGGCCAAGCGTACTTCGCCTCCTGCGCCGCCGCGCTGGAAGAGATCGCCTCGGCCGAGGCCTGCCTGGGGTCGGCCTCGCATCTGCCTGCCGGGCGCCTGCGCATCGACATGCCGTCTTCGTTCGGCCGGTTGATGATCCTGCCGGTGCTGCTGCGCATCTGTGCCGACCACCCCGAACTGCAGCTCACCATGACCTTCACCGACCACTTCGTGGACCCGGTCGAAGAAGGCATCGATCTGTTGATCCGCTTTGGCGGGCTGGACCAGGCCCAGCATCTGGTGGCGCGACGGCTGGGCTGCCAGCGACTGATCACCTGCGCAGCGCCGGACTACCTGGACAAGCACGGCACCCCCGTCACTGTCGACGACCTGCATGCCCACCGCAGCATCGTCGGCTACCGCTACGGCCAGCCGGTGGCGTGGCGGATCGGCGAGGATGATGCGCAGGCGCGCTTCATCCCCAGTGGCACCCACCAGCTCAACGATGGCGACGCGGTGATCGAAGCCGCCCTGGCCGGGCTGGGCATCTGCCAGATGCCGCACTTCCTGGTCAAACAGCACCTGCAGACGGGCGCGCTGCAGCAGGTGCTGGGGCAGTGCATGCAGCATCACGTGGAGATCCACGCGTTGTGGCCGCAGACCCGCCACCTGCGGCCGAAGGTGCGTTACGTGGTGGATGAACTGACGCGGCTGGCCGACGCGGGCGCGTTCGACTGAGCCGGGCGCACGTCCACCTCGGTTGCCAGTGCCACGCAGCGCAGGCCATCATCGGTGGCACCCACCATGGACGGGAATGGCAATGCACGGGATACACGCAGTGATGAGCACGGCGGGGCGCGGGCTGCTGGCGCTGCTGCTGGGGGCCCCGGCTGCGCAGGCCGGTGAGGCTGCAGGCAGCGAGCCCATCTACATTGAATTCCTGTGGGCCAGGACACCGGCAGGCGCACTGGCCCGGCAGCAGACGCGGCAGTTCGTCCTTGAAGGTGGACCCGTGCACCAGGTGTGCGTCGCGGCGAATGCGGACGATACCGATGTGCAGGGCCTGACCCTGGCGATCCGCGATGCAGCCGGCACGGAGGTATCCCGCAGCACCCACGCCGACTATCGCGGCCGCAAGCAGTGTTTTCCCGCGCCGCTGGGCCACGATGGCGCGCCCGGGCAATGGACGGTGGATACCTGGCTGGGCGATGGACGCCATGCCAGTGCCACCGTGCGGGTGGATCGCCGGCTTGACGATTCCCCGTACATGCGCGACCCCGCCATCGCCTATGTCTACGGCCGCCCCAACTACGATGCGGACATACCGCCAGCGGAATGGGTAGGGCGGGTGGAATGGCAGATGGACGTGGACCCGCAGGGCCGCGTCACCCACGTGGACATCATCGCCGCCGAGGGCGTGGGCACGCGCCTGCGCGACCGCGCCATCGCCGCCGGCTACATCAGCCTGTTTCCGCCCGATGCCTCGCGCACGGATTCCCCGCTGCGCGCGCGGCGTGCATTGTCCTTCGCTGCGGAATGACCTCTGACAATGGACGCAGCATGATCAACGTGATTCATCGCATCACCGGAACGCTGTTCGGCCTGCTGTGCATGAGCGCGGCAAGTGCGTTGCCGCTGCAGGAGCACCTGACCGTATCCCGCGTGGACGGCACGCCTATCGACGTGCAGCTGCACCGGCCCGCAGCGGTGGGGAAGATCCCGTTGCTGGTCTTCATCGACGGTTCGCTGTGCATTCCGTCCGCGCTCAACGACAGCGTGGGCTGGCTGCAGCAACAGGTAGACGGTAGACATCCTTTCGCCTTGGCCGTGGTGGAAAAGCCCGGCCCCGTCGATCCGCCGCGCAATGCCGGCGGCGGCATCGACATCGGGCCGGACTTCCGCTGCAGCGATGCCTTCCGCCAGCACTACACCCTCGATCAACGTGTCATCGATCACCTGCGCGCGCTGCAGTACCTGCACCGCCATGCGCCCTGGTGGAACGGCGAGCTGTGGATCTGGGGATTCTCCGATGGCGGCCGGATCGGTGCGCAGCTGGCCGCATACGCGCCGCAGACCAGGGCGGTGGCACTCATCGGGTTCGGCGGCGGGCTGCCGATGGCCGAGTCGATGCAGGACATGGTGTGCGCAGCCAACGGCGCGCCAACGACGTGCCGCCAGGAACTGCGCGCCAGGATGGACGCGATTCGCGCCGAGCCGGTGCCGGGCAAGGACTGGATGGGCGAGGCCAATACATTCGCCGTCTGGGCCAATCGCCTGGACGCGGTGGAGGCCAACATCCTGCGTGATCTGCGTGCCCCGTTGCTGGTGGTGCACGGTGAGCGCGATGGCTCGGTGCCGGTGGCATCGGCGCGGCAGCTGGCCGCGGCGATGCAGGGGGCAGGCGTTCCCTTCCGCTACGTGGAGGTGGCCGGCATGCGGCATAGCCTGTGGAGTACGCCCACCGAGGCGCAGGCGCTTGAGCTGCACCGGGACGTGCTGGACTGGCTGCACGGCACGCCCGCTATCGAGGACGACAGCGAAGGGTAGGGCGTTCTTCCGGCTCAGCCGAACCGCGCCGCCAACTGCGGCACCAGTGCCTCCACGTCGCCATCGACGTCGTCCCACGGCGCATCGATATCCGCTGCGTAGTGGAGGGTCGCCACAAGCGCGGCGTGGTCGGCGGCACTGGGCGCGTGCGCAAGCATCGCCTTGGCGAGGGCCGCGTGGTCCGGCGCCATGCACATGCGCTGGAACCAGGCATTGGCGCCCACCACGAGCATGCCTTCACCCTCGGCCGGCGTGGCGTCCAGCGGATGGGTGGCCAGGGAGTCGGGGTCGCGCAGGGCGGCGAGGAAACATGCCTGACCCTGCCCGATCAGCCAGCCGCGAAAGTAGTCGAAGCCGTCGTCGCTGCAGCCGTCGGTGATGATGTACGCCGCGGCCCACAACCGGCTCTTGTACGAGAGTGCATGGTAAAGGTCGAAGTACCCGCACCAGCGCAGGATCGCCTCGGCGTCCTGCGTGGCCAGCCGGCGGGTCAGCAGGGCGGTCATCGCGCCGGGCGACGGGGCGTCCTGCCGGGCCTGCTCGATGAGGGTCCAGAATGCGTGGCGGTCCATGCGGGTGGTTCACGAGGGGGAGCCCCGTTCTAGCCGATGCCCTGCGCCAAGGCAACCGCGCGCTGACGGCAGAGTCTGGTTGTGTATACTATCCCCCAGTATAGTTCTCTGGTCGTTCGCCCGTGCCCCACTCCCCCGAAGAAAAGAAGAAGGTCCTGGCCCGCGTGCGCCGCATCCGCGGCCAGTGCGATGCGCTGGACCGGGCGCTGGAGGGCGGGGCCGACTGCGCGCCGGTGCTGCAGCAGATCGCGGCGATCCGCGGTGCGGTCAACGGGCTGATGTCCGAAGTGATGGAAGCCCACCTGCGTGAAGAATTCGGCCAGCCGGCGCAGTCCGATGCGCAGCGCGCCGAGCGTGTGCGCGACATGAGCGCGCTGATCCGTTCCTACCTGAAATAAGCGCGCGGGCACCCGCGCGCACCTGTCTTGTTCCTTGCCTTGGAGAGTTTTCGATGAAATCCCGTGCCGCTGTTGCGTTTGGTCCCGGCCAGCCGTTGAAGATCGTCGAGATCGACGTCGCCCCGCCGAAGAAGGGCGAAGTGCTGGTCAAGATCACCCATACCGGTGTCTGCCATACCGATGCGTTCACCCTGTCCGGCGATGATCCGGAAGGCCTGTTCCCGGCGGTGCTGGGCCATGAAGGCGCCGGCATCGTGGTGGAAGTGGGCGAGGGCGTCACCAGCGTCGCCCCGGGCGACCACGTCATTCCGCTGTATACCGCCGAGTGCGGTGAGTGCCTGTTCTGTACCTCGGGCAAGACCAACCTGTGCGTGGCCGTGCGCGCCACCCAGGGCAAGGGCGTGATGCCCGATGGCACCACCCGCTTCAGCTACAACGGCGAGCCGATCTACCACTACATGGGCTGCTCCACCTTCAGCGAGTACACCGTGGTGGCCGAGGTCTCGCTGGCCAGGATCAACCCCGAGGCGAACCCGGAACACGTGTGCCTGCTGGGCTGCGGCGTCACCACCGGCATCGGCGCGGTGCACAACACCGCCAAGGTGCAGGAAGGCGATTCGGTGGCCGTGTTCGGGCTGGGCGGCATCGGCCTGGCGGTGATCCAGGGTGCACGCCAGGCCAAGGCCGGGCGCATCTTCGCCATCGACACCAACCCGTCCAAGTTCGACCTGGCCAGGCAGTTCGGTGCCACCGACTGCATCAACCCGAAGGACTTCGACACGCCGATCCAGCAGGTGATCGTGGAGATGACCACCTGGGGCGTGGACCACACCTTCGAGTGCATCGGCAACGTCAACGTGATGCGTGCGGCGCTGGAATGCGCGCACCGTGGCTGGGGCCAGTCGGTGATCATCGGCGTGGCCGGCTCGGGCCAGGAAATCTCGACCCGTCCGTTCCAACTGGTCACCGGCCGCTCGTGGAAGGGCACCGCGTTCGGCGGCGTGAAGGGCCGCAGCCAGCTGCCGGGCATGGTCGAAGACGCCATGAAGGGCGACATCGAACTGGCGCCGTTCGTCACCCACACCATGGACCTGGAGCAGATCAACGAGGCCTTCGAGCTGATGCACGAAGGCAAGTCGATCCGCTCGGTGGTGCATTACTGAGCCGCACATGGGCCTGACCGACTTCTGGATGCGACGCACCGCCCCCGCGCTGACGGCACGTGACGCGCTGGTCGACCAGATCGAGCAGGCCCTGCGCGATCTGGGCTGGCTGCAGGGGCCGGTGGGCGCGCCGCGCCACGTCGATTCGCCGTTCGGCATCGATGAGATGCCGTTCGAGCATTGGCTGGTGCAGGTGTTTTTGCCGCGCCTGCAGGAAGCGCGCCGTGACGGGCAATGGCCGCCGCAGAGCCAGGTATCGGTGGCGGCGGTGCGCAACCTGGATGGCCAGGACGAGTGCCAGCCCCTGCTGCACCTGCTGGCGCAGCTGGACCACGACATCAACACCGGCGGCGCGCCTGCGCGCAACCGCCCCTGAAGGAACTCCCATGGAACGCATCGAACATCGCGCCGCCTTCGGCGGTTGGCAGGACGTGTACCAGCACCGCTCGCAGGTGCTGGGCTGTGACATGAAGGTGGCGGTGTACCTGCCGCCGCAGGCGGCTACGCAGAAACTGCCGGTGCTGTACTGGCTGAGCGGGCTGACCTGCACCGAGCAGAACTTCATCACCAAGGCGGGCGCGCAACGCTACGCGGCCGAGCACGGGGTGATCCTGGTGGCGCCGGACACGAGCCCGCGCGGGGACGACGTTGCCGACGCCGACGGCTACGACCTGGGCAAGGGCGCAGGTTTTTACCTCAACGCCACCGAGCAGCCGTGGGCCGCGCACTACCGCATGTACGACTACATCGTGGACGAACTGCCGGCGCTGGTGGAAGCCCACCTGCCGGCAAGCGATGCGCGCAGCATCAGCGGGCATTCGATGGGCGGCCACGGCGCCCTGGTGATCGCGCTGAAGAACCCCGGCCGCTACCGCAGCGTGTCGGCATTCTCGCCGATCGTGGCGCCCACCCGCGTGCCGTGGGGCCAGAAGGCGTTCACCGCGTACCTGGGCGAAGACCGTAGTGGCTGGTCGGCCTGGGACGCCAGCGAACTGGTGGCCACCGCCGAAGAAAAGCTGCCGCTGCTGGTGGACCAAGGCGGTGGCGACGAATTCCTGGACACCCAGCTGCAGCCGCAATGGCTGCAGGCCGCCTGCACCGCCGCCGGCCACCCGCTGCAGCTGCGCCTGCAGCCCGGCTACGACCACAGCTACTACTTCATCAGCACGTTCATCGGCGACCACATCGCGCACCACGCCAAGGCGCTGCACGCCTGACCCTGGGGTAGAGCCGACCGTTGGTCGGCTGCGCGCATCAACGCACCGAAGGTAGAGCCACCCCATGGGTGGCTGAACGCATCAATCCATCGCCGGTAGAGCCGACCGGTGGTCGGCTGCGCACGGTGCCCGAACGACGGGCAGCCACCCATGGGGTGGCTCTACCCGCGGCGCGATCAATCCTCGTCTTCTTCCGCCGCCTCGCGACCCTGCTGGCGGATCAGTGCTTCTTCGCGCGCATCGTTGATGGCGTGGCGCACGCTGTCCAGGTCGATCGTGGTTTCGTCGTGCACGAAGGTGCCGGTGAGCGGGCTGTCGGGCAGCAGGTCGCCGGCTTCGAACAACGCCCACATTTCCTCGCCATACCAGCTGTCCAGCAGCTCCGGCGCGAAACGCCCGAGGTAGGCCGTGAGGTTGTTGACGTCACGCAGCAGCATGCTGCGGGCGGCGTTGTTGCCGCCGGCGCTGACCACCTGCGGGAAATCGATCACCACCGGGCCGTCCGGGCCGACCAGCACGTTGTACGGCGACAGATCGCCGTGGATCAGCCCGCAGCACAGCATGCGCACCACCTGGCGGACCAGGGTCTGGTGGAACGCGCGGGCCTGGTCGGCCTCCAGCTCCACTTCGCCCAGGCGCGCGGCGGAGAAGCCGTCGGCGTCGGTTACCAGCTCCATGACCAGCACGCCGTGGTAGTAGCCATGCGGCTCGGGCACGCGCACGCCGGCGTCGCGCAGCTGGTACAGCGCGTCCACTTCGGTGTTCTTCCAGGCCGTTTCCTGCTGCTTGCGACCGTACTTGCTGGCCTTGCCCACCGCACGCGCTTCACGGCTGCCGCGTACCTTGCGGCCTTCCTGGTACTGCACGCGCTGCTGGAAGCTGCGTTGCGCCATGTCCTTGTAGACCTTGGCACAGCGCACGTCGTCACCGCTGCGGACCACGTACACGGCCGCTTCCTTGCCGCTCTTGAGCGGGCGCAACACTTCATCGATCACGCCGTCGTCGATCAGCGCCTGCAAGCCTTGGGGGGTCTTCACGGAATCTCGGGTATGCGGCCGGCGCCAATGCGCCGGCCTGAAAGGGGGAGGGATTTTCGCATCTTCGGGGCGGGCCGGCCATCGGCGGCTGTTCAAGCGGGCCGGCGCACCCCCGGACGGGCTCAGGGCAGCCGCTGCTCGCCGCGCAGCACCGGGTAGGGATTCAGCGAGGCGCCCTTCCACCATTGCTTTTCCGGGCCCAGGGTATGGATCTCGAAATGCAGGTGCGGGGCCTCCGGGCTGGCATTGCCGGTGCTGCCGACGTAGCCGATGACCTGGCCACGGGTGACGGTCTGCTTCTCGGCCAGGCCATCGGCATAGCGCTCAAGGTGGGCGTAGTAGTAGCAATACCGCCCGCCGGGCTCGAACTGGTACACCGTGAGGCCGCCGCGATCGCTGTTGAACAGCTTCTCGATCGTGCCATCGGCCACCGCCAGCACCGGGGTGCCGGCCGGCGCCAGGATGTCGATGGCATCGTGCACGCGGCCTTCGCTGCGGGCGTCGGTGAAGGTGTCCTGCAGCTGGGCGGCGGTGACGCCCTGTACCGGAAGCAACAGCGCGTTGCCGTCTGCCGGCGTGGACACTGCCGCGGCCGGCGATGGGGCCGGCGGCGTTGGCGGGGCCGCACTGCTGGCCATGGCGGCCGGCGCGGCCCGGCTGGGGGCCGCCAACGTGGCCGGG
>NZ_QAIW01000275.1:18770-21918 GCF_003061285.1 Stenotrophomonas sp. HMWF003
GCCACCACCAGCCGGCGATCCCGACCACCAGTCCCAGCGCCAGCAGCTTGGTCAGTTTCATCCGGTTACTCCTGCATCACCACCGGCACCGATGCGTCCACCGCGTCAGCCACCTGCAGCGCGTCCCAGTTGGTCATGCGCACGCAGCCGTGCGATTCGGTCTTGCCCACGTGGCCCGGCTCGGGCGTGCCGTGCAGGCCGTAGTGCGGCTTGGAGATGTCGATCCAGACCCGGCCCACCGGGTTGTTCGGACCCGGCGGCAGCAGCGCCTTGCTTTCCTTCTTGCTGGCATCCCAGAACAGCTTGGGGTTGTAGTGGAAGGTCGGATCGCGCGAGATGCCCAGGATCTTCCACTTACCGATCGGCAGCGGGTCGTGCTTGCTGCCCGACGACACCGGGAACTGTGCGTAGACCTTGCCCTGCGCGTCGTACATGCGCAGCGTGGAATCGGATTTGTCGATCACCAGTTTGGCGGCCTTGGGCAACGTGCCCGGTGCGATGTTGGGCACCTGGATCTCGCTGCCGGCCTTGGTCAGGTCCACGCCGGGGTTGAGTGCGCGCAGCAGCTCCGGCGACGCGTGGAAGCGCTCGCCCAGCGCTTCCTCCACCGATGCGTAACCAAGGGCCTTCAGTTTGGCCTGCTCGGCCGGCTTCTTCGGAATCGGCGCGAACGGGCCGGCCACGTCCTCGGCGGTGAGCGTGTAGCGCGCCAGCACCGGGGTGGCGTCCGGCTGTAGTGCCTGCCAGGTGGCATCGTCAAGCTCGCCGGTCACCTTGAGGCCGCGAGCGGCCTGGAAGCCGGCCACCGCGCGCTTCTGGTTGGAGCCGGTCAGGCCATCGATCTGGCCGGGCGAGAAATGCGCACGATCCAGCAGCACCTGCGCGTGCAGGTCAGAACGCGGGCCAGTGGCGGGTGTGCTGCTTTCGGCAACCGGTGCCGGCAGGGCAGCCGGTTGCTGGGCAAATGCGGGCGTAGCGCTGGCAAGGGCCAGCACCAGCAGCGAAACAGGGGCAGTGGGGCGCAACGGCATTGAATACTCCAGGGCAGGCTCACCTGCACCATGCCGCAGCGGTGTGCACGGCTGTCGTGAAAACGCTGACGCGCAGCTGAGCGCAGCACCGCCGCCGGGCGTGTGCAGAGGCTGTGAAGCGATGCGTACCGCTGCACCGGGTGCACCGCAAAGGCGGTATCGTGGGACCACATCGCATCCGGGCGGGGATGGCATGGCAGCTGTGTTGGCGGCGTTGTACATCGTGTGCCACGGATTGGCCCTGGTGCTGTTGCCGGGCCATGCGCAGGCGGTGTCGTTTTCGTTCCTGATCGGTGCGCCGGTGCTGGCGGCCCTGGCCTGCGCGTGGCGGATGCTGCACAGCGAAGCGCGGGTGGGGTGGCTGGCCTTGAGTGTCGGCATGTTGCTGTGGGCTGGTGGCATGGCGCTGAACATGTACCAGGACATCGGCCTGGGCGCGCCCGATACCACCCCCGGGGTGAGCATGCTGTTGTACGTGCTGTACGGGGTGCCGTTGACGTTCGCGATGGCCCATCCGCGCCATGAGCCGTGGTACCTGGTGGTCATCGACGGCGCGCTGGCGCTGCTGCTGGGCTACCTGTTCTTCGTGCACACCTTCTCGTTCGCCACGATGAGCGATGCCCCCGAGCAGGGCGTCAACAGCCTGCGGCTGATGTTCGACATCGAAAACCTGTTCATCGCCGCCTTCGCGCTGGTGCGTTACCTGGCCAGCGAGGATGCATCGCGGCGCATCTTCTTCCGCGCTCTCGCCGCCTTCGCGTGGGTGTACATGGGCGTGGCCGCCTACATCAACCACGTCGCCACCGAGGCCAACTACGGGGGGCTGGTCGATCTGGTCATCGACCTCCCGTTCCTGCTGCTGGCGTGCCTGGCGCTGCGCCGTGGTGATGCGGTGGCCATGGACACGCCGCGCCGCCTGGCCCTGGCCGTGCGTGCCGGCAGCCCGTTGATCCTGCCGGCGGCACTGCTCGTGGTGTCGGCCTTGATGGTGAGGTCACACCCGCACCTGGCGGTGGTCGGTTTCGCGTTGGCCACGCTGGGCTCGGGCCTGCGCGGGGTGGTGATGCAGGTGCGGGCGATGGAGCGCCAGGACCAGCTTGACGTGCTGGCGCGGGTGGATGCACTGACCGGTGTGGCCAACCGCCGTCAGTTCGACCAGGTGCTGCAGAGCGAGTGGAGCCGTGCGCGACGCAGTGGCCAGGGCATGGCGCTGCTGATGGTGGACATCGACCATTTCAAGGAATTCAACGACCGCTTCGGCCACCCGCTGGGCGACGCCTGCCTGCGTGCCGTGGCCACCGCACTGTCGGGATGCGCCACCCGTGGCAGCGACGTGGTGGCCCGCTACGGCGGCGAGGAGTTTGCGGTGGTGGTGTCAGGCACCACCCGCGACGGCGCGCTGGCCCTGGCCGAGACCATGCGCCTGGCGGTGGAGCGGTTACGCCTGGCCACCACAGAGCCGGTCGGCAGCGTGGGTGTCACCATCAGCATCGGGGTGGCGCACGTGGCACTGATCGCGTCGGCCGACCCCAGCGCGTTGCTGGCCGCGACCGATGCCGCGTTGTACGAGGCCAAGCGCGCCGGGCGCAACCGCGTGGTGGAAGGCCGGCTGCCCGAGGCGCGTTGACCGCGTTGGAGGCACATCCGTGCCGGTCAGCCACGCACCCATGCCGCCGGATCGAGCAGGCGCAGGCCCACCGGTGACAGCGTGGTCAGGCGCAGGCCAAGGTCGGCCTGGCGTGCGGCCTGGGCACACTGCGCCAGCTGGTCGCGCAGCGCCACCGTGGCATCGCCGTCGTGGTGTGCACGCGGGCGCGGATGGCGCCATTGCGACAGCCGACGCACACAGGCCAGCAGGTCCAGTTCGGTGGCGCCAATGAACGGTGAGCCGGGTTGCAGCAGCTCGATCGGCGCGTGGCCGGTGCGCAGCAGCGGCACCAACGTAGTGAAGGCGCCGATGCCATCGGCATCCAGGCCAAGGCCGCCCAGCAGGGCGACGGCGTCGTCGCGGGTCGCGGGGTCGGCCACGCGGCGCAGCGCGCACAGCAGGCGCTGCTCGACGGCGTTGCAGCGCCGGCCGATCGACTGGTAGCTGACCCGGGTGGGGGAGGCGGGGG
>NZ_QAIW01000276.1:0-3252 GCF_003061285.1 Stenotrophomonas sp. HMWF003
GCTCGGCACGGCGTTCACCATGGAGCAGGACTTCTACCGCGTGCGGCTGGCGCAGCGACATGGGCTGGAGGTGCTGGTGCCCGACGCCGACGACCGTGCGCAGGTGCACCGGATCATCTACGAGGAACTGGTGCAGGGACGGGTGCTGGAGGCGTCGCGTGAGGTGTACCGCGCGGTGATGCAGCGGCTGGTGGACCGCGGTGCGCAGGCGATCATCCTGGGCTGCACCGAGATCATGCTGCTGGTGGGCGACGGGGATGCCACCGTACCGCTGTTCGACACGGCGGCGCTGCACGCGCAGGCCGCGGCCCGGCACCTTCTGTCACCGCGGTAGAGCCACCCCATGGGTGGCTGCCGTTCAAACCAAAAAATCCCCGGCCGAAGCCGGGGATAAACGCTTGCTGCGTGGGGTGTTGCTCTGTCTCAGTCCTGATCCGCCGATCAGAACTTGAACACGTAGGACACGCCGTAGGCCAGCGGGTCGATGTTGACGGTGCCGATCTTTTCGCCGTCGAGCTTCACCTTGCTGTCGATGTCCATCCAGCGCACATCGACGCGCAGCGCGCCCTTGTCGTTGATCGCGAAATCCAGGCCGGCGTGCGCGGCCAGGCCCCAGGAGTCTTCCAGCGTCAGCCGGCTGCCGGCCAGCGCGCCGCTGGTCTTTTCGCTGAAGAAGGTGGTGTAGTTGATGCCGGCGCCCACGAACGGGGACACCTTGCCCTTGCTGTTGAAGTGGTACTGCAGCGATACCACCGGCGGCAGGTGCTTGGTGCTGCCTACGTTGCCCAGGCCGGCAATGTTGATGTCGTGCTTGAACGGCAGCGCGGCCAGCAGCTCGATGCCGAGGTTGTCGGCAATGAAGTACTCACCGGTGATGGTCGGCTTGACGTCGTTGTCGACGTCCACCTTCAGCGTGCCGCCGGCCAGCGAACCGTTGTTGGACTTCGGGGCAACCTGGTGCACGCCGGCACCGATCGTCCAGTCGCCCTTGGACTGGGCCATGGCCGGGGCGGCAGCCAGCGCAAGTGCGGCGGCCAGGGCGGACAGCAGGAGGGGGGAGGTGTTGCGCATGAGGGTGTCTCGTTGCGGGTGGAATGGGGCCAGTTTTCCCGTCCCGGGCGCGCCGCGCCTTGATCCGGATCAATCCAGGAAATTCCACATGTAACCGGTTCCCATTCGCCGCCCGGGGGCCGGGTCCGGTCTGGCCCTGCTAGAATGAGCGCCCCTTTCCATCGGCGCCGCACCGTCGCGGCTGCAGGAGCTTGTGAACATGGCAATCAAGGTTGGCATCAACGGTTTCGGTCGTATCGGGCGCAACGTGCTGCGTTCGGCCGTGCTGAATTTCGGCAATGACATCGAAATCGTCGCCATCAACGATCTGCTGGAGCCGGACTACCTGGCGTACATGCTGAAGTACGACTCCGTGCATGGCCGCTTCAAGGCCGACGTGGAAGTGTCCGGCAGCGACCTGCTGGTCAACGGCAAGAAGATCCGCCTGACCCAGGAACGCGACCCGGCCAACCTGAAGTGGGACGAAGTGGGCGTGGACGTGGTGATCGAGTCCACCGGCCTGTTCCTGACCAAGGACACCGCGCAGAAGCACATCGATGCCGGCGCCAAGAAGGTGATCCTGTCGGCGCCGTCCAAGGACGACACCCCGATGTTCGTGTTCGGCGTGAACGACAGCACCTACGCCGGCCAGGCCATCATCTCCAACGCTTCGTGCACCACCAACTGCCTGGCCCCGCTGGCCAAGGTCATCAACGACAAGTGGGGCATCAAGCGCGGCCTGATGACCACCGTGCATGCGGCCACCGCCACCCAGAAGACCGTCGATGGCCCGTCCAACAAGGACTGGCGCGGCGGCCGCGGCATCCTGGAGAACATCATTCCGTCCTCCACCGGTGCAGCCAAGGCCGTGGGCGTAGTGATTCCGGAACTGAACAAGAAGCTCACCGGCATGAGCTTCCGCGTGCCGACCTCGGACGTGTCGGTGGTCGACCTGACCGTCGAGCTGGAAAAGGAAGCCACCTACGCCGAGATCTGCGCCGAAGTGAAGGCACAGAGCGAAGGCGCGCTGAAGGGCATCCTGGGCTACACCGAAGACAAGGTGGTGGCCACCGATTTCCGCGGCGAGACCCACACCTCGGTGTTCGATGCCGATGCCGGTATCGCGCTGGACAGCACCTTCGTCAAGCTGGTGTCGTGGTACGACAACGAATGGGGCTACTCCAACAAGTGCCTGGAAATGGCCAAAGTCGTCGCGGCGAAGTAAGCCTGGCGCTGCCTCGGTACTACCTGCGAACCCCGGCCCCGTGCCGGGGTTCGTCGTTTGTGGGGGCAGGGCGCCCGCGGGGGTGCTCGCCCCGCAGCCGCCGCCGATCCATTAGCATGGCCGCGTGCCACCGGCATGGCGTTGGCAGGATGCCGCCGGGGCTTCCCTATGAGGATGGCGTGGAATGGAAGCGTTGATTGCCTTGGTGGCGGTGGTGCTGCTGCTGATCCCGGTGCTGCTGATCGTGGCGCTGGTGATGATCGCCGGCCTGCGTCGGCGGGTTGCGGCGTTGGAACTGCAGCAGTTCGACGGTCGGCCGGCCCATGTCGCTGACCCCGTAGGCGCCGAAGCGCCCGAGGCGCGTTCGGTGCATTGGGCCGACCAGCCCTACCAGGCACGCGCACCGGTGGCGGCCGCCGCCGAACCGCCCGCCAACGCAACCGGGCCGTCCCTGCCAGACGCCACGGCGTCGACCACGCCTGTCGAGGCGGCCGCTCCGGCGCCTGCCACGCCCCCCAGCCGGCCGCCACCGCTGCCGCCGGCCCCCAGCGCGCCGCCTTCGGGGCCGGGCCTGGGCGAGCGCATTGTCGGGGCCATCAAACACTGGTTCACCGACGGCAATGTGCCGGTCAAGATCGGCATGCTGGTGCTGCTGGCGGGTGTCGCCGCGCTGCTCAAGTACGCCAGCGACCAGGGCTGGTTGAACGCACCGATCGAGCTGCGGTTGGCGGCCATTGCCGCCGCTGCGCTGGGCGGTCTGGTATTCGGCTGGGTCCAGCGCGACCGCCGGCGCCTGTT
The DNA here is from genome assembly GCF_003061285.1 of Stenotrophomonas sp. HMWF003. Classification (NCBI taxonomy): domain Bacteria; kingdom Pseudomonadati; phylum Pseudomonadota; class Gammaproteobacteria; order Lysobacterales; family Lysobacteraceae; genus Stenotrophomonas; species Stenotrophomonas sp. HMWF003. The sequence continues at coordinate 3,074 of NZ_QAIW01000276.1, forward strand.
TGCGCTGGCGCTGCAGGGCGGGGCGATCGGCGTGCTGCTGCTGACCATCTTTGCCGCGTTCAAGCGCTACGACCTGATCGATGCCTTGCCGGCGTTTGCGATGAGCGTGCTGCTGATTGCCGGCATGGGCGTGCTGGCCGTGGTGCAGAACTCGCGCACGCTGGCGGTGCTGGGCATCC
>NZ_QAIW01000277.1:0-1019 GCF_003061285.1 Stenotrophomonas sp. HMWF003
CATTGTGCAGCCTGGCGGGCAGTCGTTCGACGGCAGCCCAGTCGAGGTTGACGTGCCAGCTGGCCACCCCGTCGCGTGGGAACTGAAGGGCGAATTGACCTACGCAGACCGGGGCGAGGGCGACGGGGTTGTGTGCGGACATATCGATGCCTTGGTAAACGGGCGCTGGCGTACAGCCGGTGGGCAGGGTGGCAAGCAGGGCTGGAAGTACCCATGAGACGAATGACGTGCGCATGATGTGTACCGTCAGCGCTTGTGCACCGAGTCGAGCACCGCGTCCCACAGGCCAAGCAGGGCTTCTTCGGAGACGGGCGGGGCGCCGGGGTCCATGTCGTCTCCGGAATCCATTCGGAGTAGCAGACTTGGATTGTCATGGAGCGTCGGCGCATTGTTGGAGGCAAGCCAGACGAAACGGTACTTTTCGACCCCGTTGTTCAATTTCTTGCGCCACAGGGCTTCTTCCCCTGTCCGTCCCGCGACGATGCGGCTGTTCTTTCTGAGAACATCGAACGTGACCGGGGAGGCCGGATCATCTCGAATATGACTGTCCGACCTTGCCAGTTGAAATTCCTCCTGGTCTATTGCCATCTTTCCGAACGCACTGAATATTCTTGGGTCTTCGCCTGGCGTGTTGGGTATTTCCTCCAGGGTGGAGGCCTCATCACTACTGATGTCGAAATAGGTATGTGGCATCCCCCGTGGCTCAACGGAGTACAACGCCGTCACGGATGACGCAAGATCTACTACTGCCCCATCAATGCAGAATCCGCCAGGTTGATCCAGGCTGTTCAGCGGCTGAAGCCGCGAGAATATCCGCTTGTAGGCGGGCAGCTTGGCTTTGATCTCCTCACCTTCGCCCAGCCCTTTGAACAGATAGCCGCGGTCGCCCAGCCAGAGGTAGCGCTCGAGATAGTAGGCGCTGACATTGGTGTCTTCCTCTCGATGCAACAGCAACGCCGCGTTCTCACCTACTTGCTCGTAGTGGCTCAGCAGACTCGGCTCTGTGTCGTGTGGCTGGG
>NZ_QAIW01000278.1:0-3400 GCF_003061285.1 Stenotrophomonas sp. HMWF003
CTACTACGTCGGCCTGGACATCCGTCTGGCCGACGTAGTAGACGTGCTCGGCCGCCAGCAGCGGCGCTGCGCCGCACAGCAGGGCAGCACCCAGCAGCAGGGTGGGGAGGGATTTCATCGGGGGACATCCTTTTCGTGGTGCAACAACGGGCGACGGCGCGCGATCACGACGCGCGCGTCAACCGGTGCCAGGCAGCCGAGCAGGATACCAGTGCAGCCGCCGGCAGAATCAGCGCCGCGCGGAACGACCCGATACGTGCGCATGCCCGGGCACGTGCCAGCGCCACGGAAAATCCTTCGCCTTGCTGATACCAATGCGCGGGCCAACCACCGGTTCGGTGGGCGGCGCCATCCCATCGGAGACAATGCGTACGCCGCGATCGTTGCGCACCAGATCCGCGCCATCCAGTGCCTTGGTGATGCCCATTGCCTGCGACAACCGGCCCGGTCCACTGGCCAGGTCGCGGTCGTGGCGAATGGCCGGGCGCGCCTCGCGTATCAGATCCAGGCCCTGCACCGGCTCCAAGGCCCGCAGCAGCACGCCCCAGCCCTGACCCACCTCGCCGCAGACCGCGTTTGACCCCCAGTGCATGCCGTAACTGAAATACACATACAGGTGGCCGGCCTCACCAAACATGGTGGCGGTGCGCGGCGTCTGCCCGCGGAACGAATGCGCGGCGGGGTCTTCGCTGCCCGCGTAGGCTTCCACCTCGACGATACGGCCCGCGCGCCCGTCATCGCGCACCAGCAGTTTGTTGAGCAGCGCCGGTGCCACCTCGGCGGGGTGGCGCTGGTAGAACGTTCGCGGCAGTGTTGCCCAGTCGTGCATGCAAAGACCTGATCAAAGCGGCGCCAGTGGCACGCGCCGTTGCCTGGAATGGTGAGCCCTGATGCGTGGTGGCGGCATCAACGCCACGCGAGTGCGACGCTAGTGCGTCCAGTGCACCGCAGCGAGCATGGATGCCAGCGCCGCCTTGGCCTGGTCCTGCGTGAACGGTGGCGTGCGCGGCGGGTCGTACACCTCCGGGCGGGTGCCGGCGATGATCAGGTCGATGGCATAGCAGGCACCGCCGTGGACGACGCGATAACTGTCGGCGGAGAGGTAGTGGCTCATGGCGGCATCGCTGCTGTTGAAGTGGGTTGCTCGCACGCCCCCCACGTCGGCCGTGCCAGCCGTGCCTGTAGCTTCGGCGGGCGGCGTCGTGCACGCCTGTACGTCGGAAGCAGTATCGCTGCGCCCGATGCGCATCTCTGCCGAGGTGACGTCATTGGAGCCGTCCAGCGCCAGCGCCACGAGCGGCCGACCGGCGCTGCCCGCGGCGGGATACAGCGTCCACGCATCCATCGCCAGGTAGCTGCGCTTGAAGTCCCGGTGCACGGTGGTGCCTGTCACCGGCCGGACCGCGATGCCGGGCACCGGTTCGGCGAAGGCATCGGCCACCTGCGCGGCTGTCGCTGCGGGGCCGGTCACCGGTGCCGGCGTTGACGACGCAGGGCGCTGAGCGGTGGCAGTCGGTGCTGCCGGTTTGGCTGCTGCCGGGTGTGCCGGATCGGCATCGGACGGACTGCAGCCGGTGACCAGGGCCGCCAGGGCGGCCCCCGCCAGAACGGTGCGAAGGGTGCATTGCATGTGTATGCCTGCTCGGTTCAACGTGGAGGCGAGCGTGCACCGCACGACGTTAACACCGCGCCATGGACGTGCGAGGCGGCGCGCCCCCGGGAGCGACAACGACGCCACCGCACACCACCGTCTCAGGTGTGCAGAGCGCCGGTGATGCGGTCGGCGAAGGCATCGGTCGCCCGCACCAATGCATCGGCGGTAGCCGGTTCGGTTGCGCCATGGCCTGACAGCACCATCTCCAGCTGCGCCTCCGGCCAGGCAGAGGCGAGGTCCCAGGCGCTGCGTGGCGGGCAGATGATGTCGTAGCGGCCCTGCACGATCACCGCCGGAAGGTGGCGGATGCGATCGACGCCTTGCAGCAGCTGGCCATGGTCCAGGAAGGCATGATGGCGGAAGTAGTGCGCTTCGATGCGCGCCTTCGCCAGCGTCGCCAGGGGATCGGCGTGCGAGCGCGCGTCCACGTCATGCACCAACGTAGCCGCATGGTCTTCCCAGCCCAGCCACGCCTGTGCCGCGGCGATGGCTACATCCTGATCGGGGCTGTCGAGGCGCTGCCAGTAGGCGGCGATGAGCGCGCCGCGTTCTTCCTCGGGAATGTGCGCTTCATAGCGCGCCCAGCGCTCGGGGAAGATCCAGCGGGCGCCGCCGTCGGCTTCGTTGAACCAGCGGTTCTCTTCGGCGCGGCCCAGGTAGACGCCGCGCACGATCACGCCGGTGGCGCGGTCCGGGTGCGCCTGCGCGTAGGCCAGCGCCAGCGTCGACCCCCACGAGCCGCCGAAGACCAGCCAACGGTCGATGCCCAGGTGCTCGCGCACGGCCTCGACGTCGGCCACCAGGTGGGCGGTGGTGTTGTCCCGCAACTCGCCGAACGGGGTGGAGCGACCGCTGCCACGCTGATCGATCAATACGATGCGGTAGCGCGCGGGATCAAAGAAGCGACGGTGCGTGGGCGATACGCCCGCACCCGGACCGCCGTGCAGGAACACCACCGGAATACCGTCGGGCGCGCCACATTCCTCCACATAGAGCGTGTGCACGGCATCCACCGCCAGACGGTGCTCGCGGTAGGGTTGGATGTCGGGGTACAAGGTGCGCATGGCGGTGCTCGTGGACGGAGAACGCAAGCATAGCCAGCCTGGTCTGAATCCGCAGTACTGCCGCGTGCAGGGCAGTGCTGCGCGGGCGGGCCGCCATTACCGGTACCATGCCGCCTCAACGAACGCCGAGACACGCATGATGCTTCGCGCCAACTGCCTGTGTGGAAGTACCATCCTCACCCTGAAGGGCGCGCCGGTTGCGCGCGCCATCTGCCACTGCAGTACCTGCCGGGACTTCTATGCCTCGGCCATGCTCTCGGCCACGGCCTGGAACGCGGAAGCGGTCGAGGTCGAGCAGGCCACGACAACGGTGTTCCAGCATCCGCACAAGCAGCTCTCAAAAACGTTCTGCAGTGGCTGTGGAGACGTTCTGTTCGGCACCAATCGGCTGGGTATGCGTGTGGTGCCCAATGCGCTGGTGGCCCGCGCTCTGGGGGGCGCGCTGACCGAGCCCTTCGCGCCCACGATGCACCTGTTCTACCGTGACCGCATTGTCGACGTCATCGATGCCCTGCCCAAGTTCCTGGACGGTTGGGATGGCCCTACCTACGACGCCGCGTCGGCCTGAAGTAGGCCAGCTGCCACCCCAGGCAGGACCGCGCGGCGGCCCTGCCTGGGTGATGCACTACGGCGCCTGGCGCGGCCCTCAGGGCACCACCAGCACCGCCGCGTCCAGCACCGG
>NZ_QAIW01000278.1:3410-3805 GCF_003061285.1 Stenotrophomonas sp. HMWF003
GTGGAGGCCACCACCCTGAACTCCAGCGCCGTGCTGCCGCTGGCGTCGGCCGCACCGGCCCTGAGCAGGTTGAGCCGTTGCGGCAGCGGTACGGCGAACGTGGTGGGGTGCGCATGGTCCATGCCGGTCATCGGCGGACCAAAGAAGGACACCGTGCCCACGTAGTAGGGGCTGTCGGCGTCCACCGTCTCAACCCCCGCCGGTGCGTTCACCAGGACGTCGAACTCGCGCGTGTTGTGCAGGCCGCGCGGCCGCTCCACGGTCACTTCGGCAATCAACGCGGGCGCTGCCGTGGCGCCCAGCTGGCCCCGGGTCGTGGACGGCAGCGACACGGCGACGGCGGCACCGCGACGCTTGCCCCGCACCAGTGTGGCGGGTCCTGCGGCCTTCACCGC
>NZ_QAIW01000278.1:3815-4993 GCF_003061285.1 Stenotrophomonas sp. HMWF003
TTCGGCCCGGCAAACCTGCCGTTGCCCAGGACGAAAAACCGGAACGGCTCGCGCATGAATGCGTCGCGCGCTTGCCCCGGCGGCGGCATGATCTCCAGCCCCTGCCGCAGCTGCTTGCGTGTCCATACGTCCCACAGCCGGTCCATGTTGGCGTGGTGCAGGTAGAAGATCGGGTCCAGTGGGGACAGGAAGTTGGTCATGTTCCCGTAGGGGCCCGGATCGATCGCACCGACGCCACCGATGCAGTTGTGCACCTTGTTGTGCGGGAAGCCTTCCAGTACCGAGAACTGGGTGTTCTTGTCCGGCGAGTCCACGTGCGAGGCCGTGCGCGAACTGGTGAAGCTGCGGCTGACGTCGGCGTTGTAGAACTCCACCGGCGACAAGCCGGCGTGGATGGTGTCGGGCGATACCGCGGCGGCGGTCTTGGCATCGAGGCGGGCATTCTGGCGCCACAGGTAGCGCGCCCCGCAGGTGATGGCATAGCCCGCGTTGCCGGAAATGCCGGTTTTGGCCGCGGCGTTGTAGCCGGTCACATCGTTCCACAATGCGCCGAAATCGGCATAGCCGCGCGCGGCCAGTTGCTGGCGTTGGTAGGTATCGAGGCTGCCCCAATACTGTTGCAGCGCCGGCTGGATGAAGCTCGTGAACCGCGCCAGGTTGCCGGTGTACGGCGCGTACGCCGGGTCGGTGGGAGAGAGCACGCCGTCGAACATGGTCGCCGGAATCTCCGGCTGCGACGTCCAGTCCCAGTAGGGCATGGCGAACTGCGGATCGCCGCTCAACGTGCGGATGGTCTGTTCGAAGTAGCCCACATAACCACGGTGCCAGACGTAGAACCACCAGTTGCCGTGCGGGCAGTCCATCAGGTGCACGAAGGCGTTGCGGAACCAGTTGTGCGGGTGATCGGCCGGCAGCGCCAGCATCTTCTGGATGCCGCGCGCGTAGCTGGCCAGCATGCGCTGGCCCTGCGGCGTGTTGACGTTGTAGCGATGGAAGGTGGTAGCGGCAGTCGTGTCGGTGCCGGTGGCGCCCCCGGCGAAAGCAGTACTCGATGCCCACGAGGCAACCGAGGCACTGGCGGCGGTGGCAAGGAAATCACGGCGTGTGTAGCGCATGGTGGTACTCCCTGGTGATCGATGGAACCGCATGGGTTACGAATCACTGCGCGGACATGCCAC
>NZ_QAIW01000278.1:5003-7977 GCF_003061285.1 Stenotrophomonas sp. HMWF003
GGGGCCTCCAGGCCCCGTGCCAGCACGCGTCAACGGTTGGGAAACCCGCCCCGGCGCGGGATGGCGGGGCAGTAGTAGCACGCCGCGCACACCGGACGCTGCGAAACCAGCCCCCGGTGCGGACATCAATCTTCGGTTATGGGAGGCACCGCACATATCCATGTGAAACGGCGGTGCTCGGGTGGGCTCAGCCCGTGTCGCGCTGCACCCGTGACCGGTACGCCCCGACGTTGTTGCCGGCAATGCTGGTGGTCTGGGTGCCGGTGATCGTATCGATCTTGCGGTCCGAGCCGGTCACCGGCTTGGCCTCGATGGTGGTTTCACGCTCGAACGCGTGCGACTTGTCGGTGTTCCGGTAATACCGGTACAGCGCCCAGTACAACGCCGACGCACCGGCCGGGCCGGCAGCCAGCAACCACAGTCCACTGTCATCGCTCATGAGGACGCTACCAGAAAGAGAAGGACGAGGGCTTCGATAATGGTGCCGGTGGTCAACGCGGCCAGCAGCATCTTCCACTGCTGCACCGGCACGCTGCCCATGGTTTCGCCGGTGCGGCCATTGACCGCGATGTAATGCAGCATGCCGCCGTTCTTTCCAGGCTGGTGATACGAGTACAGCCACACCGGCAGGTACATCGAGACCCAGCGCGTGCCGTGCACGTCCAGGCGCTCCTTCTCCCAGCGTACGCCGCGGCTGTAACGGCGCACGGAGTCTTCGACCTCGGCGCGGGCGATCGACAACAGCTGGTCTTCCAGCCGCGGGCGCAGCTTCTCGACGTCGAGGTTGCGCTTTTCAGACGTGAAACCGGTCAGGAACGAGGCATTCCATTTCAGCGCGTTCTTGGTGTCGAACGGCAGGATGGTATTGATGATGTTGTTGGTGTTGGCCCGGGCGTCCAGGTTGCCGCGCTCGGCGGAGGATTCCAGCGTAAGGTCGTCCACGGTGAAGTCGACATGCCGCTCCACCTGGTAGACGTCGGCATCGTAGTAGGTCTGCTTCTTGTCGCCGGTGCCACGGGTGTATTCCCGCGTCTTGATCTCGCCGCGGCCTGCAACGCTGGCACTGACATTGCTGTCCACGATCATGTACGGCAGGTACACGCCGACGACGTTCTCGGGCGTGAACTGGTCCTTGAACGCCTTCAAGGCAAACAGGCGGCGCTTGTCCACGAACTGGCGGATACGCGCGACCGCATCGTCCTTGGAAATGCGGAACGGCAGCACCGCATCGGGTACGGCACCATTGGCGACCTGCTCATTCACCCCGAATACGTGACGGCACCAATGGCAGCGGGCCGTCATCGTGCTTTCGGTATTGATCGTGACCTCGGCACCGCAGCCGGTGCATTTGAAACTCATCAGGCTGGCGGTGTCGGCCTGGATGTCCCGTGCGCCGGAGGCGATGACGGTGCCGCGCAACTGGTCCAGGCCGTCACCCAGCCCGAACGCTTCCTCGGCGCGGGTGCCGTGCCATTCGTTGCGGCAGAACTGGCAGACCAGGACGTCGGTGCCGAGCTTGAGCCGGACATCGGTGCTGCCGCATTTGGGGCAGCGGTTGAGGCCGTCCTTCAGCTCGGCGGCGCGGGTGTCCAGGGCCACCGGATCCGGTGCCTCTATCTCGTCGCGGATGGGCTGGGGCAGGGTGGCTGGATCGACCGGAAAGCTGCCGGGCAGGGGCGGAACCTCCTGCGGCGAACCGGGGCCGGTCACCGGCTGCGCGGGCAGCGGTGGCGGTCCCGACGGCAGGGGCGGCGGAGTGCGGGAGTCGGACATGGTGATTGGGCGCCTTGCCTGTTACAGGCCCAGCGCCTTGGCCTTCAGGGCGTCATAGTCGTCCTGGGTGATCAGCCCCAGATCCAGCATTTCCTTGGCCTTTTTCAGCTTGGCGACCGGATCGTCGGCGGCCGGTGCCGCCGGGGCGACCGGCTGCTGCAGGCTGCCGGCGCCGAACATGCCCGAGGCCATGCCCACGCCCACCAGGCCGGCCGCGCCGCCGTTTTCACCGGCGGACTGGATACCCTGGGCAACGCTGGCCTGCAGGTTGGAATTGCCCCGTGCACCCGCCAGCGCATCGGCGCGCTGCACGGTCTTGAGCAGTTCGCGGGTGTTGGCGTCGTACTCGATGGAGACGATGGCGGTCTTGACGATGGCCAGGCCACGATCGGATTTCCACTGGTAGGCCTGCTCGACCGCGTCGGACAGGCTCTTGGCGAAGCCCAGCGAATCCTGCTGCAGCTTGGTGATGCGGTTGCCCTTGCCCGGGTCGTTGGTATACAGGCTGAAGGCCGGCGCCAGGGAGCCCACCACTTCGTTGAACAGCTGGCTGGCGGCGGCATTGTCCAGGTCGGTGAAGTCGAACACCTGGCCCGGCTGCAGGTAGCTGGCCGGCACGAAGTTCTTCACGAACAGGATGGGATCGACGATCTTCAGCGTGTACGAGCCGCGGGTGACCGCACCCACCTGGGTGCCCAGGAAACCGTCGTCCCAGTAGATCTCGGACTGGGTGCCGAAGCGGTTGTCGGGCAGCTCCTTGAGCGAGACAAAGAATGCCGCCTGCTGCGCGCCGGGCTGGCCGCCGAACTTGAAGCGCTCCCAGCTCTGCTTGATCAGCGGGGTGACCACGCCATCGCCGGCGAAGATAGACTGCGAATTCAGGTCATCCGACCGCCATTCGTAGCCGCCCGGCTCGGCGACGAAGCCGGTGATGGCCCCGTCCTGGAACAGCAACAGGCCGTAGCCTTCGGGCACCACGATTTTCGACCCGTTGCTGATGATGTTCGACGAACCGCTGGTGTTGGACCCGCGCCCGGCGTTGGTGCCACGCGGCACCGCCGCGAACAGCGCTGCCGTGGATGGCAGGCCGGCGGGCACGGTGAAGAAATCCTTCCACTGGTCCGCCAGAACGCCGCCGACTGCACCCTTCACCGCCTGTACCAGACCCATGGCCAACTCCGTGTCGTTCGTGGGCGGGCAG
>NZ_QAIW01000278.1:8035-12065 GCF_003061285.1 Stenotrophomonas sp. HMWF003
ACCGGTCCGCGCCAGGCCGCGGCGGCATGCACGGCATTGCGAAGGGCGCGCCGCCGATGCCACGATGGCCGGCCATCAGCAACGCAGGGTCACGCGCCTGCGGCATCGAGGCATCACCAAATGAGCGGCGTGGACATCATCAAGCAGTTCGTCGAAGGCCGGATCTCACCCCGTGCGTTCGAGCAGCACCTCCATGCCGACACGGCGCTGCAGGCGCTGCTGGAGGGCGAGCGGAACCTGCCGACCTACGTGGCAGAGCCCGATCTGTACCTGCACCTGATCAGCCAGGACTACCAGAGCCTGGAAGGCATCTACAACGTCCAGACTCTGCTTTCCGAGTGGCTGGACAGGCAAGGCGTTGCCCATCTCGTAGACAACAGCCACCAACATCGCTTCACGCTGACCCTGAAGGCCCAGCCGAAATGGGTGTCGCTGCCGGCGGTGTACATCGACCGCTTCATGGCCGGGCACGATGCGCTGGATCCAAGGGCCCTGCAGTCGGCGTTGAAGGAAGCGGTCAAGCGCGAGTTCCGCTGCCTGAAAGCGCCGCCCAAGTGGCTGCAGGCGCCGGAATGGCCCATGGCCGGTGACATGCCGATGGTGTTCGTTGGGCAGCTGGACATCAGTGGGCTGGGCCATGATGCCGGCCAGGCGTATCTGTTCTTCGATGCGCAGCAGCAGCGGTTCCACACCGTCAGCCAGCGGTGTTGAGCGCTTCATGGATCGCACCGTCCTATCGCGTGATGCCGTCTCTTCGACGGGTGTGCACAGTGCCGGGCGTATAGTCGGCCCACACCTCGCTTTTCCCCATGGCACAGAACTCTCTGCAGTTCATCACCGCAAGGATCGAAGCAATGCCCAAGGGCTCAGACCTCCTGGTCGCCGCACTCGAAAATGAGGGCGTAGACCGCATCTTCGGCGTTCCGGGCGAGGAAAACCTCGATTTCCTGGAATCCCTGCGGAACTCCCGCATCGAACTGGTGCTTACCCGTCACGAACAGGCCGCCGCCTTCATGGCCGCCACCCATGGCCGCCTCACGGGCCGGCCCGGGGTCTGCCTCGCCACCCTCGGGCCCGGCGCACTTAACTTCTCCACCGGTGCGGCGTACGCCCATCTCGGGGCGTGGCCGATGATCCTGATCACCGGCCAGAAGGCGGTGATGAGCGCCCGGCAGGCGCGCTTCCAGATCGTGGACATCGTGGCCTCGATGAAGCCGCTCACGAAAATGACCCGCCAGATTGTCAGTCCCGCGGCCATTCCGGCCATGGTGCGCGATGCTTTCCGCGTCGCCATGGAGGAGCGTCCGGGCCCGGTGCATCTGGAACTGCCGGAGGATGTCGCCGGCGAAGAGGTAGACGCGGTACCGGTGATACCGGTGCACCCCCTGGACCGGCCCGTTGCCCCTGACGCAGCGCTCGACCGGGCCGTCACTGCCATCCTTGCCGCCAAGCGCCCCTTGGTGATGATCGGTGCGGCCTGTAGCCGCCCCTCGCTGACCGACGCGCTTTCCTCATTCGTGGCCCGCACGCGCCTGCCATTTTTCAATACCCAGATGGGCAAGGGGGCCGTTACCGGCGGCTCCAACCTGTACATGGGCACCGCTGCGCTGTCCGAAGGCGACTATGTCCACGAGGCCGTTGCGCGCGCGGACCTGATCATTGCCATCGGCCATGACACCATCGAAAAGCCGCCGTTCCTGATGAAAGACAATGGCGGGCCCAAGGTCATCCATGTCGGCTTCCAGTCCGCCACGGTCGAACAGGTCTACCACCCCGATATCGAGGTGATCGGCGACATCGGCGCCAGTGCCACCGCGCTTGCTGAACGGCTGGAGGGCAGGGTGGTCGAAGATGCGGGCACCGGTGAACTGCGTCAAAAGATCCTGTCCCGCCTCAACGACCGCGCCGAGGAAGACCGCTTCCCGGTCACGCCCCAGCGCCTGGTCCATGACGTGCGGCAGGCGATGCCCGAAGACGGCATCGTCTGCTTGGACAACGGCATGTACAAGATCTGGTTTGCCCGCAACTACCGCACGCATGTGGCCAATACGCTGCTGCTCGACAACGCGCTGGCCACCATGGGCGCCGGCCTGCCATCGGCCATGATGGCGTCGATGCTGTTTCCGCAGCGCCGCGTGTTGGCCGTCTGCGGCGACGGCGGCTTCATGATGAATTCGCAGGAGATGGAAACCGCCGTCAGGCTGGGCCTGAACCTGGTGGTCATCGTCCTCAACGACAGCGCCTACGGCATGATCCGCTGGAAGCAGGCGGTGGACGGCTTCGAGGATTTCGGCATGCGTTTCGGCAATCCCGATTTCGTGCGCTACGCCGAAGCCTATGGCGCGAAGGGCAGTCGGATCACGGCCGTGGACCAGCTGGTGCCCACGATCGAGGCCGCCCTTGCTGGCGGCGGCGTCCACCTGCTGGATGTGCCCATCGACTACTCCGAAAACACCCGCGTCCTGGTCGACGAACTGCGCAACCGCACGCCCGACGTGGGCTGTGCGTAAGCAGTCGCGTTGACGCCCCACACAAGGAATTTCCGATGTTGACCGTCGTACAAGCCTTCGACCGCGCCCCCATCGCCGACATCCCCTTCGACGATGCGGCGGCACTGGAACGCAAACTGAGCGCCGCGCAGCGGGCATTCAAGAACCGCGACGGCTGGCTGCAGCCGCACCAGCGCATCGTGATTCTGCGCAAGCTGGCCGCACTGATGGAGGCCAAACGTGACCATCTGGCCCTGCAGATCGCGCGCGAGGGCGGCAAGCCGCTCCCCGATGCCATCGTCGAGACCACCCGCGCCATCGATGGCGTCCACAACGCCGCCGATGAGCTGCGCAACTTTGCCGGCCGCGAAATCCCGATGGGCCTTTCAGCTGCGGCGGAAAATCGCTGGGCGTTCACCACCCGAGAGCCGATCGGCATTGTCGCGGCGATCTCGGCATTCAATCACCCGCTGAACCTGATCGTCCACCAGGTTGCGCCGGCCATCGCGGTGGGCTGCCCGGTCATCATCAAGCCGGCGTCCACCACGCCGCTGTCCTGCCTGGAATTCGTGGCGATGGTCCACGAGGCAGGCCTGCCGGAGCCGTGGTGCCAGAGCTTCCTCCCGGATGGCAACGCGTTGGCTGAGGCACTTGTCACCGACCCGCGCGTCGCCTTCCTCAGTTTCATCGGCTCGGCCCGGGTCGGTTGGTCGTTGCATGCCAAGCTGGCACACGGGGCGCGCTCGGCGCTCGAACATGGTGGCGTTGCACCGGCTATCGTGGACCGCAGCGCGGACCTGGCCAAGATCATCGAACCCATCGTCAAAGGCGGCTATTATCACGCCGGACAGGTCTGCGTATCCACCCAGCGCATTTTCGTGCACAACGCCATCGCCGACGACTTCACCCAGGCGCTGATCGCACGCGTAGAAAAGCTGCGTACCGGTGACCCCACGCTGAAAGATACCGAGGTAGGTCCGCTGATCCAGCCCCGCGAGGCCGACCGGGTGGCCGAATGGATCGAGGAGGCAGTGCAGGGCGGGGCGACCTGTGCAACCGGCGGCAAGCGCCTTTCCGACACGACGCTGCAACCCACCGTGCTGCTCGATCCTGCCAGCGACGCCCGGGTGACCACGCAGGAGGTCTTCGGCCCGGTGGTGGCGGTGTACCGCTATGGCGAGCTTGATGAGGCTATCGCGCGGGCGAACTCTTTGCCTACCGCCTTCCAGGCAAGCGTCTTCGCGCAGGACATCGATATCGCGATGCGCGCGGCCAACCGGCTGGATGCCTCTGCCGTGATGATCAACGACCCTACTGCGTTCCGCACGGACTGGATGCCGTTTGCGGGGCGCAGGGAGTCCGGTTATGGCACTGGGGGTATTCCCTACACGATGCGGGATATGTCGCAGGAGAAGATGATTCTCTTGCGGAGGAGTTGAGCTGAGTGAGGGGGAGGGCGGGCGCGGGTCCTTTCGATACCACTGCTGCCTCCTGTTGCGAGGGCTTGCTGCTAGCATTCCCTCAAAGGGCTGAATCAGGAC
>NZ_QAIW01000279.1:0-3789 GCF_003061285.1 Stenotrophomonas sp. HMWF003
ACCCACCCACGCCGACCCGGCACGACCCAAGCGAGTAATAACGCTCTGGCTCTAGGCTCTTAGAGCTCTGGCTTCAAAAAAGCCCCACCCCGATCAAACCAACAACTGCAGGATGTCGAGGTCGCCGTCGGAGAAGAAGTCGTAGCAGATCACCGCCAGCATCAGCACCCCCAGCGTCGTGGCCCCGTGCACCACCAGAATCGCGTGCGCCAGCGCCCGCGCCGAACGGCCCATCTTCAGGCTCGCCCGGGCCAGCCCCTGCAGCCGCCCCGACACCGCGTGCGCATGCGCGATCACCGGCGCCTCCACCCCGTCCATCGCCTGCGCCATCAGCGCCTGCAACTGCTGCGGACGGTCCTCGTAATACTTGGCCACGCCGTAACCGAACATCAGCCAATCGCGTGCCTGCGCCTGCGCCAGATCCATCACCTCCAGCGGGTCTTCCTCGAAATCGATGAAGCCCACCTTCGCCCCGTCCCAGGTCAGGTTGCGCGGCAACGGCTGACCGAAATAGGCCCCCTTCGCATGCGCCGCCGCGATGGCCTGCATCGCTGCCGCCACCAGCACGTCACGCCCGGCCGCATCAGCCTGGCGCAGACACGTATTGAACGAACTGCCGTTGTCTTCCAGCACCAGCGCCGCGTGGCCAGTGCCGATCACGTGCGGCACGTTCACCCCCTGCGCGGCCAGCTCGCCCAGACGGCGCGCCTCGGTTTCCTTCGCGGCATCGCCGCCCCGGTGCGGCGGCGGGCGCAGCGCATCGAGCTGGAAACGGTGTGCAACAAAATTGAGCAGGCCCAAGGCTACCGCGCGGCTACCTTCGCCGTACTGCTTCAGCCAGGCGCGTTGCCCTTCAATGACGATGGGCTCAACCATGACAGGTCTCCTGAAATGCATACGGCCCCTGATGGGGCCGTAATGAAAGCGTCACGTTGTCGTAACTAACACTATCAATAGCGCAGCAGGGCCGAACCCCACGTGAAGCCACCGCCGAAGGCTTCCAGCAGCAACAGCTGGCCACGCTCGACCCGGCCCGACCGGATCGCCACGTCCAGTGCCATCGGCACCGACGCAGACGACGTGTTGCCGTGCTTGTCCACCGTCACCACCACCTGCTCCATCGACATGTCCAGGCGCTTGGCCGTCGCTTCGATGATGCGCAGGTTGGCCTGGTGCGGGATCAGCCAGTCCAGGTCGGCCTTGGTCAGTGCGTTCGCTTCCAGGGTTTCATCGACGACCGAATCCAGCGCCTTGACGGCGTACTTGAACACGTCGTTGCCCTTCATCAGGATCGCGCCGCGGGCGTTCTCGCCCTCGCCGAAACCGGCCGACACGCCCACCGGGTTCCACAGCAGCTCTTTCTTGCTGCCATCCGAATGCAGGTGGGTGCTCAGGATGCCGGTGTCTTCGTCGGCCTTCAGCACCACCGCGCCGGCGCCATCGCCGAACAGCACGCAGGTGGTGCGCTCGGTCCAGTCGACGATCCGGGTCAGGGTTTCCGCACCGATGACCAGCACATGGCGTGCATCACCGGAACGAATGAATTTGTCCGCCACGCTCAACGCGAACACGAAGCCCGAACAGGCTGCGTTGACGTCGAAGGCAGGGCACCCGCTCGCACCGAGCTTGGCCTGGATCAGGCACGCGGTGGAGGGGAAGATCAGATCGGGCGTCGTAGTACCCACCACGATCATGTCCAGCTGCGAAGCGTCGATACCGGCCGCTTCCAGCGCACGCACCGCGGCGTGATAGCCGAGGTCGCTGGTGGTTTCGTTTTCCGCTGCAATGTGCCGCTCACGGATACCCGTTCGCGACTGGATCCACTCATCGGTGGTGTCGACCATTTTCTCCAGATCCTGGTTGGTCAACACTTTTTCGGGCAAATAGCTACCAGTGCCCGCGATCCTCGAGTAGATCCGCTTGCTCATTGCATGTCCTGTAGCACGGCCATCAACACCGACAGCCGGGAAGAATGGAGTAAAGGCCGCTGCCCGACCGGGCAGCGGCCTTCACGGATCAATCTTCTTCGACGGCCGAATTCGACTTGGTCGCAATCACCTTCTTGCCACGGTAGAAACCGTCAGCGGTGATGTGGTGACGCAGATGCACTTCACCGGTGGTCGGATCGGTGGACAGCTGCTTGGCGCTCAGGGCGTCATGCGCACGGCGCATACCGCGGCGGGACGGGGTGACACGGGATTTCTGCACAGCCATGGGATTGCTCCAAACTCGGTTCGTTTTGCTTCGTCGTTTCGTCGCGCAGGACGCCAGCGCCCAGCACAGTCTTCGCTTTCGCCGCAGCCGCCGACGACAATCCGGCTGCTATTGTTTTTTCAGTGCCGCCAATGCCGCGAACGGATTGGCCTTGCTGATTTCTTCTTCGGTCGGTGCCCAGTCGCGGTCCACTGCCTGCCCATCGGGAGACAACGGCACAACGGGCACGGCCAGGACCAGTTCGTCCTCGACCAGTTCCAGCGGTCGCAGCATGCCGTCTTCGGGCACCAGCCACGGTTCGTACCCTTCCGGCAACGAGGATTCTTCCTCTTCGCTGCGGATCAGGCCGAGCCGCTGCACCATCGAGACCGGCAGCAGGAAGCGCTGCAGGCTGCGCTGACAGATCAGCGGCAACGCGGTTTCGATGGTCAGTTCAACATAGGATACCCGCAGGATGTCGTCGTGCGCGAATTCCAGTGCATAGGTGCACTGACCTTCGGTATCGGCAACAAGCCCTTGCAGGCGGGTCAATTCAGCTAGATTCACCTGGCCGTCGAAGCACCTGCGTGCTGCGACCATCCGCCAAGCATCCAGCAATTCGGGCACGTTCGCGGACATAAGCCGCTGAATGTTAAGGACCGTCTGCCCGGCTGTCAAATCCATCCTGTACCGGCTTGCCCCACCCGGCCGCCGCGGCCAGACTGCCGACCCCACCAACCGGTATTTTCGCATGCTTCCGCCCGTGCTTGCCTCCACCTCCCGCTACCGCCTGGAACTGCTGCAACGGCTGGGTCTGGCGCCCGACTGCGCACGCCCGGACGTGGATGAGACCCCCCAGCCGGGCGAATCCCCCCATGCACTGGCGGTACGCCTGGCACAGGCCAAGGCCGCCGAGGTGGCCGCGCGCTTCCCCGGGCGCTGGGTGATTGGGTCGGACCAGGTCGCCGAGCTGAACGGTTCCCCGCTGGGCAAGCCGGGCACCGTGGCCGCGGCGCAGGCGCAGCTGGCGGCGATGTCCGGCCAGGTCGTGGCGTTCCATACGGCGGTCAGCCTGCGCTGCGACGGTCGGGAGCTGGCGGCCTGCGACCTGACCCGGGTGCACTTCCGCGCCCTGGATGCGGCCACCATCGCCCGCTACGTGGCTGCCGAACAGCCGTTGGACTGCGCCGGCAGCTTCAAATGCGAGGGGCTGGGCATCGCCCTGTTCGAGGCCATCGAGAACCGCGACCCCACGGCGCTGATCGGGCTGCCCCTGATCGCCACCAGCCAGCTCCTGCGCCAGGCCGGTTACACCCTGCCCTGAGCCCGGGCGGCGCGCCGTTCAGCGCGCGGGCACCTGCAGCACCTGTTCCTGCCAGGCTTCCACGCTGCCATCGCGGCCATGCAGGCGCAGCCCCAGCCAATGCCTGCCCGGTGCCAGCCCGCGCGTATCGATCCGTGCACTGAAGCCGACGTTGGGGTGCTGCGGGTCGTTGGAGTTCGTCCAGAAGCTGGTGATGTCGTACAGGCGACCGTACTCGGCCTCGGCCACGGCCTTGCCATCCAGCAGCACCTCCACCCGCGACAGCCCCACCC
>NZ_QAIW01000025.1:0-22648 GCF_003061285.1 Stenotrophomonas sp. HMWF003
CCCGCCTGGACGATGCCGACCTGCGTGCGGAAACCCGCATCGACGGCGAGGTGGTCGGTACCGGCGGTGCCACCCTGCTGCCCGGTGGCCTGCGTACCGCCTATGCCTTCGCCCTGGGCCGGTCGGCGCAGCGCGGGCGGCCGTTGAAGGCCGGCGACCTGATCGCCAGCGGCAACGCCACCGGCATCCACGACATTGCCGTAGGCCAACAGGCACTGATCCGTTTCGCCGGTTACGGCGACATTACCTGCAGGGCCATCGCTGCCGGGTAACCGAGCAGCCATGGACAGTCCGCTTGGGAGGGCGCAGATGTTCACTCGCAGAAGTTTCCTTGGCACCGGTCTGGGCGCGCTTGCCGTGCCTGCGCTGGCAGCCTGTTCGCGGTCAACCAGCAACGCGCCGGCCGGTGCGCAGCTGCTGACCGCCACCGACGTCCACGTCGCCGACTACCCCACCGTGACCGCGGTGAAGTGGATCGGCCAGCAGCTGGAACACAAGACCGGCGGCCGCCTGAAGCTGCGCCAGTACCACTCCGGCCAGCTCGGCCGTGAGTCCGAGGCGATCGACATGGCGCGCTTCGGTGCCATCGACATCACCCGGGTCTACTCCGGTGCGCTCAACAACGCCTTTCCGCTGACCCAGGCACTGTGCCTGCCTTACGTGTTCGAGTCGGTGGCGCACATGCGTCGCGCGCTGGACGGCGGCATCGCCGACGCGGTGCTGAAGGGCTTCGAGACCCGCGACCTGGTCGGCCTGGCCATCTACGATTCCGGCGCGCGCTGCTTCTACAACACCAAGCACCCCATCGTGGAGCCCAAGGACCTGCACGGTCTGAAGCTGCGCGTGGCGTCCTCGGACATCTTCATCCAGCTGATGCGCCTGCTGGGCGCCAACCCGACCCCGATGTCGCTGGGCGACACCTTCTCGGGCATGGAAACGCACATGATCGACGGTGCGGAAAACAACATGCGCAGCTTCCATTCCAGCCGTCATTTCGAGGCCGCGCACTACTGGTCGCAGAGCGACCATTCCTACGCGCCGGACGTGCTGCTGATGTCGCGGCAGAGCCTGGAGGCGCTCACCCCGGCCGACCGCGCGCTGGTGATCGAGACCGCGCGTGAATCGGTCACGGTGATGCGCGAGCAGTGGGACGCCTCGGAAAACACCGCCCGCCAGGCCGTGGCCGACTTCGGCATCACGTTCAACGCCGTGGACATGCCGGCCTTCCGCAAGGCCGCCGACCCGCTCCTGCAGCAGTACCTGCAGCAGCCGGCGCTGGCCGCGCTTACCCGTCGCATCCGCGACTTCGCCTGAGGCCCCGACGCGATGTCCGACCCGACTTCCGAAACCCCCGTCATCGTCAGCGCGCCGCAGCGCGTGCTCAACGTGATCGCCGACGTGGCCATCCATATCGCCGTCATCGCCCTGCTCGGGCTGGTGGTGGTGCAGGGCTGGCAGGTGTTCGCGCGCTACGTCATCAACGATTCGCCCAGCTGGACCGAGCCGGTCACGCTGCTGCTGCTGGCCACGGCGATGAGCCTGGGCGCGGCCACCGGCGTGCATACCCGCCGCCACTTCGGCTTCTTCCTGCTGGCCGCGCACATGGGCCCGGGCCTGCGCCGCGCGGTGGACGTGTTCGCCGCGCTGGTGGTGGCCGTGCTCGGTGCCGTGATTGCCTGGTGGGCCGCGGTGCTGCTGCTGGACGGCCTGGACATCAAGGCCGCCGGCGCCAACCTGCCGCAGAGCATCAACTACCTGCCGCTGTCCATTGGCGGCGCACTGATGGCGATCTTCGCCGTGAACCAGATGGTGCAGGCCGTGCTGCCCGTCGACGCCGACACCGTTGCCGAGGGAGACCGCTGAGCCATGGGTATCACGATCCTGTTTACCGTTTTTGCGGTACTGCTGCTGCTGGGCGTGCCGGTGGCCTATGCGTTGGCCGCGGCCGCCCTGGCCACGCTGTGGTACCTCGACCTGCCTACCCTGGTGCTGGTCCAGCAGATCTCGGCCGGTACCGGTTCGGCCTCGCTGATCGCCATTCCCTTGTTCATCTTCGCCGGTGAAATCATGATGCGCGGCGGCATCTCCGAACGCCTGATTTCGCTGGCCTCGTCGCTGGTGGGGCGCATGCGCGGTGGCCTGGGCCAGGTGTCGATCCTGTCCTCGCTGTTCTTCGGTGGCGTGTCCGGTTCGGCCATCGCCGATGTCTCGGCAGTGGGCGGCACGATGATTCCGCAGATGGTCAAGCGCGGCTACGACCGCGACTTCGCGGTCAACGTGAGCATCACCGCCGCGCTGGTGGCACTGCTGGTGCCGCCGTCGCACAACCTGATCCTGTTCTCGGCCGCGGCCGGCGGCGGGCTGTCGATCGCCGACCTGTTCGCGGCCGGTATCGTGCCGGCGCTGTTGATGACCGTGGCGCTGATGATCACCGGTTACGTGGTCGCGCGCCGTCGTGGTTATGGCGTGGAAATCTTCCCCGGCTGGCGCGCGGTGCTGCTGCGGCTGGTGTCGGCCCTGCCCGGCCTGGGGCTGGTGGCGCTGATCTTCATCGGTATCCGCGCGGGCATCTTCACCGCGGTGGAAAGCGCGGCCATCGCCGTGGTCTACGCGCTGCTGGTGACCACCGTGCTGTACCGCCAGCTCAACTGGCGCGAGTTCATGGGCACGGTGACCCATGCGGCGCGCAGCACCGGCGTGATCCTGTTCGTGATCGCCACTGCGGCGGTGTTCGGCTGGCTGTTGGCGTACCTGGAAGTGCCGGCGGCGGCGGTGGATTTCCTGCAGTCCTTCGCGCACAGCCAGTTCATGGTGCTGCTGATGATCGTGGTGATGCTGTTGCTGCTGGGTACCTTCATGGACCTGGCGCCGATGATCCTGATCTGCACGCCGATCTTCCTGCCGGTGGCCAAGGCCTATGGCATCGATCCGATCCACTTCGGCCTGGTGCTGGTGCTGACCGGTGGCCTGGGCCTGGTGACGCCGCCGGTGGGCTCGGTGCTGTTCATCGGTACCGCGATCGGCAAGATCAGCGTGGGCGAGAGCATGCGCTCGATCTGGCCGTTCTGGTTCGCCGCACTTGGCGTGCTGCTGATCGTCACCTTCTTCCCGGAACTGTCGCTGTGGCTGCCCGCCCTGCTGCGCGCGTAAGCGTGCGGCGGCTCGCGGTCCTGCTGTGGATCGCCCTGCCCTGCGCCGCGCTGGCGCAGGGCCCGGAGATCACGCTGCGCGGCTTCCAGGACGGCATCAACCACTGGCAGAGCGGGCACGGCACCACCTACCCGCGCTACCGCCCGGACCAGTACCGGCAGATCGCCGACAACCTGGTGCTCCTGCAGCGACGCGGCGGTGGCTGGGCGGTCAACCAGGACCCGCAGCGGATTCTCCACGACACCGCCCGTGCGCAGGTGCTGGCAGATCAGGCCACGCCCGGGGGCAGCTTCGACAACCGCAACGTCTACACCCAGGTGGCTTACCTGGGCGAAGCGTTCGCGCGCAGCGGGGACGTACGCTATCGCGACGCGGCCGTGCGCGGGCTGGACTTCATCCTTGCCGAGCAGATCGACAGCTGTGGCGGCTGGCCGCATTCGGTGCCATCGCGCACCGCGTACCACGGCCACATCCCCTTCGCCGACGACGTCACCAGCGGCGTGCTGACCACGCTGCGGCGGGTGCTGCGCGAGCCGCTGTTCGGTTTCATCAGTGCCGGACAGCGGGCCCGCGTGCAGGCCGCCGTGGCCGCCGGCGATGCCTGCCTGCTGCGCCTGCAGGTGCGCCAGGACGGCGTGCCCACGGTCTGGGCCGGGCAGTACGACCGCACCACCCTGCAGCCCGCACAGGGCCGGAAATTCGAACTGCCGGCCCTGGTCACCGACGAGAGTGTGGGCGTGGTGCGCTACCTGATGTCGATCCCGGATCCGTCGCCGACGGTGGTCGCCTCGGTCAACGCCGCCATGGCGTGGTTCCAGGCGCATGCGTTGACCGGCTGGCGGCTGGAGACCTTCGAGACGACCCCGGCGCAGTTCCAGTTCCATCGCACCACCGTCGACCGCCGCCTGGTCGCCGATGCCGGCGCGCCGCTGCTGTGGGGGCGCTTCCACGACCTGCACGACAGTTCGGTGCTGCTGGCCAACCGCGAGGGCGAACGGGTGGCCCGTTTCGATGCGATTCCGCGCGAGCGCCGCACCGGCTACCACTGGTACGGCACCTGGCCGCAGGCCCTGATCACCACCGACTACCCGCGCTGGCAACAGCGCACTGCCGGGACCCGGGCGCGCTGAGCGCGGCCGACCCACGCCATGTTCAAGGGAGACACACGATGCGTTTGAGGACGACCCTGGCCAGCTTCGCCACCGCCTGCCTGCTGCTGGCGGGCGCCGGCCACGCCGCCGAGCCTTCCACCGCCTGGAATCGCGGGATCGAGAACCAGCGCCAGGCCGACCTCGGCAATGGCACCTTCCTCAACCCGGTGTTCGCCGGTGACCGGCCGGACCCCTCGGTGCTCAAGGATGGGCAGGACTACTACCTCACCCTGTCCTCGTTCGATGCCTACCCTGGCCTGCCGATCTGGCACTCGCGCGACCTGGTCAACTGGCAGCCGCTGGGCCATGCCATCACCCGGAACGTGGGGGCGATCTGGGCGCCGGACATCGTCAAGCACGGCAGCCGCTACTACATCTATTTCCCGGCCCGTACCGGCGAAACCCGCAGCAACTTCGTGGTCTGGGCCGACAGCATCAAGGGCCCCTGGAGCGAGCCGATCGACATCGGGCTGGGGGCGTATATCGACCCGGGCCACGCGGTGGGCGAAGACGGCAAGCGCTATCTGTTCCTCAGCGGCGGCGACTACGTGCAGCTGGCCGACGACGGGTTGAGCGTGGTCGGCACGCCCAGGCACGTATACGACGGCTGGAAATACCCGGAGAGCTGGGACGTGGAGGCCTACGCGCAGGAAGGCCCGAAGATCAATTTCCGCGATGGCTGGTACTACATGACCACTGCCGTGGGCGGTACCGCCGGCCCGCCCACCGGGCACATGGTGATCACCGCCCGCTCGCGCTCGATCCACGGCCCGTGGGTGAACGCGCCCAACAACCCGATCATGCGCACCCGGTCGGCCGCCGAGCCGTGGTGGTCGCGCGGCCATGCCACCGTCATCGAGGGCACCGACGGGCGCTGGTGGATGATGTACCACGGCTACGAGAACGGGTACTGGACGCTGGGCCGCCAGGCCCTGCTGGAGCCGATCGAATGGACCGCCGATGGCTGGTTCGTGGCCAAGGGCGGCGACCTCGGGCAGCCGCTGGCCAAGCCCTCGGGCACCTCGGTGGGCCAGCACGGCATGGCGCTGTCGGATGACTTCCGTGGCACGCGCCTGGGCCCGCAGTGGTCGTTCTTCAACCCGGCCCAGGACGAGTACGCGCGGCTGGACTTCACCGGCAAGGGCCTGGTGCTGCAGGGCAAGGGCGAGACCCCCCGCGACAGCTCGCCGCTGACCGCCATCGCCGGCGACACGGCCTACCAGTTCGAGGTCGAGATGCACGTCGCCCCGGGCGCGGTGGGCGGTGCCCTGCTCTACTACAGCGACCGCCTGTACGTGGGGGTGGGCAGCAACGGCGAGAAGTTCATCATGCACCGCTACGGCGAGGAGCGCCCCACCCGGCTGGCGCCGAGTACCCAGGGGGGCACGCTGTGGCTGCGGGTCACCAACAACCGCCACATCGTCACCTTCCATTCCAGCACCGATGGCAAAACCTGGCAGAAGTACCCGGTTCAGATGGAAGTCTCCGGCTACCATCACAATGTGGCGGGCAAGTTCCTGGCCCTGAAGCCGGCCCTGTACGCCGCCGGCCAGGGCAAGGTGGAGTTCCGCAACTTCCGCTACCGCGCTCTCGATTGAGCTGCCCGCTAGAATCCCCTGACTCATCCCCGGTTTGAACGACATGTCATTGCGCAGCAAAACCGATCCGTCGCCGCACGGATTGACCAAAGGCAAGGCCGCCACGATCAACGACATCGCGCGCCTGTCCGGGGTGTCCAAGAAGACCGTCTCGCGCATCATCAACAACTCGCCGCTGGTGCGCAAAGACACCCGCGACAAGGTGGAAGCGCTGATGCGCGAGGTGGGCTACACGCCGGATCCGCTGGCGCGTGGCCTGGCGTTCCGGCGCTCGTTCCTGATCGGCATGGTGTACGACAACCCCACCGCGCAGTACATCGTGGACATGCAGTACGGCGCGCTGGACGCGCTGCGTGGCTCCAGTTTCGAACTGGTGGTGCACCCCTGCGACTCGCGCAGCCCCGGCTACATCGAAGGCGTGCGTCGCTTCGTGCAGCAGCAGAAACTGCACGGCGTGATCCTGGTGCCGCGTGCGTCCGAAGACCAGGCGCTGGTGGACATGCTCGATGAGATCGGCGTCCGCTTCACCCGCATCGCCTCGCTGCCACTGGACGACACCTCGCAGATGGTCGTCACCCACGACCGCGACGGCGCCGCCGAAGCGGCCGACTACCTGCTCTCGCTGGGCCATCGCGACATCGCGCTGGTCACCGGCCCGAGCGCCTACCGCTCGGCGCACGAGCGCACGGCCGGCTTCATCGATGCGCTGGCCAAGCGCGGCATCGAGCTGCCCCCGGCGCGCATCGTCGAGGCCGGCTACACCTTTGAATCGGGCGTGGCCGCCGCCGAAAAGCTGCTGCTGGGCAAGCAGCGCCCCACCGCCATCTTCACCGGCAACGATGAAATGGCGGCCGGCATCTACAAGGTCGCGCTGCGCGCCGGCATCAACATCCCGCGCCAGCTGTCGATCATCGGCTACGACGACAGCCCGCTGGCCTCGCGCCTGTGGCCGTCGCTGACCTCGGTGCGCCGCCACACCCGCGACACCGGGCGTACCGCCGCGGCCATGCTGATCCAGCCCGACGGCCAGGCCGCGCTGCAGATCGCCAGCGTGCGCCCGCACCTGATCGTGCGCGACTCCTGCCAACCGCCCGAGGATTGAGACCCCGAGGGGGCAACCCTCGGCAGGCCCGACCGTTGGTCGTGACGCTTCCCTTGTGGTGCCGCCTTCCGTCCTGACCCGGCCCCGGGCCGCCCGGCGATATCGTGCAACGCAAAATGACACCGGTTTACCAACTCGCTACACTTTGACCAAATCGCGCCGGGGCCGACCTGCTGCCCCACCCCTGCTCTGGAGACGCCATGTACTGCAAGACCCACTACGCCACCCATCCCGACGCCATCAAGGGCGCCAGCAATGACGACCTGCGCGAGCTGTACCTGCTCGACGGCCTGTTCAACGCCGATGCGGTGACGCTGAAGTACACCCACTACGAGCGCTTCGTGCTCGGCGGTGCGGCCCCGGTCAACGGCCCGCTGTCGCTGCCCACGCAGACCGAGCCGGTGTCGGCCGCCGGCCATCCGTTCCTGGAGCGTCGCGAACTGGGCATCATCAACGTCGGCGCCGGCAGCGGCACCGTCACCGTGGACGGCACCGTGTTCAAGCTCGGCCCGAAGGACGGCCTGTACGTGGCCATGGGCAGCGTGGACGTGGTGTTCGCCTCCGACGCCGCCGCCACCCCGGCGCAGTTCTACCTGGCCTCCACGCCGGCGCACGCGCGCTTTGAGACCAAGCAGCTGTCGATCAAGGACGCCGTGGCGCTGGATCGCGGCGCGCTGGAAACCAGCAACGAACGCACCATCTACCAGTACATCGTGCCGGCCACCTGCCAGTCCTCGCAGCTGCTGCTGGGCCTGACCGTGCTCAAGCCCGGCAGCGTCTGGAACACCATGCCGCCGCACCTGCACGACCGCCGCAGCGAAGTCTATTTCTACTTCGACCTCGGCCAGAACGACCGCGTGTACCACTTCATGGGCGAGCCCGACGCGCAGCGCCACATCGTCATCCAGAACAACGAAGCGGTGGTGTCCCCGCCGTGGTCGATCCACATGGGCGCCGGCACCAGCAACTACGCCTTCATCTGGGCGATGGGCGGCGAAAACCTGGATTACACCGACATGCACGTGCTGGACATCTGCCAGCTCAAGTGACCCCCGCACGCCGCCCGCATCGCGCGGGCGGCGTCTGTGCCGCATTGGAAAAGGACCGCATACGCAATGGCTAATCCGTTCAGTCTGGAAGGCAAGGTCGCCCTGGTCACCGGTGGCAACACCGGCCTGGGGCAGGGTATCGCCGTGGCACTGGCGCAGGCCGGTGCCGACGTCGCCGTGGCCGGCATCCAGCCGCCCACCGAGACCATCGCCGCCATCACCGCGCTGGGCCGTCGCTGCCTGGCCATCGAAGCCAACCTGATCAGCATCGAGCCGGTCGAGCGGGTCATCCGCGAAACCATCGAAGGCCTGGGTGGCCTGGATATCCTGGTCAACAACGCCGGCCTGATCCGTCGTGCCGACGCGGTGGACTTCAGCGAGCAGGACTGGGACGACGTGATGAACGTCAACATCAAGTCCGCGTTCTTCATCTCGCAGGCCGCCGGCCGGCATTTCATCGCCCAAGGCCGCGGCAAGATCATCAACATCGCCTCGATGCTGTCCTTCCAGGGCGGCATCCGCGTGCCGTCGTACACGGCCAGCAAGAGCGGCATCGCCGGCATCACCCGCTTGCTGGCCAACGAGTGGGCCAGCAAGGGCATCAACGTCAACGCGATCGCCCCGGGCTACATGGCCACCGACAACACCGCCGCGCTGCGCGCCGACGAGGACCGCAACAAGTCCATCCTCGACCGCATCCCGGCCGCGCGCTGGGGCACCCCGGAAGACCTGGGCGGCACGGCCGTGTTCCTGGCGTCCAGCGCCTCGGATTACGTCAACGGCGCCGTGCTGCCGGTTGATGGCGGCTGGCTCGCCCGGTAACACCATCGCGCCGCGCTGGCGCACCCACGATCTGCGCTGCAGATCGTGGGCCCCAGGCAATCGTTACCTCCAGCGCCCACCGCTTCGCGGTCGCCCCTGACCCAGGGGGCGTTCCCCCAGATGCACGCCGGTAGTGCCGGCCGCTGGCCGGCAGCTCTCCACCCAGGAGCATGACCATGTTGCGTTTGCTGCTGTCCCTGTCGCTGCTGCTCGCGGCCCCCGGCGCGCTATGCGCCCCGCACCGCGTCTTCATCGCCGGTGATTCCACCGCCGCCGAATACGGCCCGGAACGCGCGCCACAGGCGGGCTGGGGCCAGGCATTGCAGAGCTATCTCGATCCCACCGTGTGGGAGGTCCGCAACCACGCCAAGGGCGGCCGCAGCACGCGCAGCTTCATCGACGAAAAACGACTGGACGCGATTACGGCGGAGCTCCAGCGCGGCGACGTGCTGCTGATCCAGTTCGGCCACAACGACGCCAAGTTTGAAGACCCCACGCGCTACACCGATCCTGCCGTTGCGTACCCGCAGTTCCTGCTGCGCTACGTGCAGCTGGCCCGCGACAAAGGCGCCACGCCGGTGCTGATCACCCCGGTGGCACGGCTGCTGTACGACTTCGGCTCACTGCTGGACACCCACGCGCTGTACACCCAGGCCATGAAACAGGTGGCCACGCGTGAGCAGGTGGCGCTGATCGACCTCAACGACAGCTCCACGCGCTGGATCCGCGCGTTGGGCGAGCAGGGCGCGCGGCCGTACTTCCTGTTCGTGCCCGACCAGAACAAGGCCGACGGCACCCACTTCAGTACCGCCGGTGCGAACGCTGTCGCGTGCCTGGTCGTGCGCGACTGGGTTGCGTTGCAGCCCACGCTGAAACCCGCGCTCAAACGCGATATCGATTGCGAGGTACGCAATGCAGGGCAGGGCGCGGATGCCTCGAAACCCTCGCGCGTGGTGCACGAGCGCGACATCGCGATCACCCAGCCCGGCCCGCATGGCGGCGCCGGCCCCACCACCGCCTACCCGTTCTTCGCCAACGACACCGACCTGCCGTTCGTGCTGCGCAAGCGCGTGCTGCACAAGGGCGCCGGTATCGGCCTGCACCCGCAGCACAAGGATGAGATCTACTACATCGTCAGCGGGCGCGGCAGCTACGTGCTGGACGGCAGACAGCATGACGTGGCGGCAGGCGACGCGCTGCTGACGCGTACCGGCAGCCTGCACGCGCTGCAGCAGGTGGGCGACGATGACCTGGTGGTGCTGCTGGCCTATCCCCGGTAGGTACCGACCGTTGGTCGGCACCGGCCCTGCCTACTGCGCGTGGCCCTCGCACGGTTCCGGCCCGAAATGCAGCAGGCCGAACCTGGCCAGGTCCTCGGGGCGCGCGTAGTACGCCTCTTCAAACTGCTCCAGCGCGTCCTGCTCCTCGGGCGTCATGGCCTCGTACAGATCGCTCAACTCCGTCACCGCCGGATCATCCTCAAGGCGATCCAGCAGCCCACGCATGCCGGCCAGCGCCGCATGCGTCTGGACCGCACCGATGGCACGCAGCCCCTGCAGCGCCAGCTGGCAGGTGGGGTCGCCCCAGTTGCAGAGGAACTGCATGAAGCCACCGTTGTTGATGTCCGCTTCCATCCGCCAGAGCGCCACCAGTTGCTGGTCCTGCGCCGACAGCGCGTCCAGCGTCCAGTCCAGGGCATGCAGACGCTGCATCGCCCCTTCGTAGCGCGCATCCCAGAGCAGGTCCAGCACGTTGACCATGCCGCTAGCCGACGCTGGCCACAGCGCCGGCCAGTTCGCGCCGAGGCCATCGTCGGTCAATACCCACTGCGCACGTTTCTTCGCCGACGCTTTCTCCAGCCGCGGATTGCGCGTGAGGAATTCACCCACCTGCGCGCCGTTGGCCAGTTGCAGGTGCACGTGGGTGGCGTCGAAGTGGATGGACTGGATGCGGAAGGCGGACAGGGGCATGGCGGTGGAAAGCGGCAAGAGCAGGGCCGAAGACCATAGCAGGCCATGGCCGCACACCAATTCCAACAACGGGTAGAGCCAACCGTTGGTCGCCTGCTCCATCTACACGGCGCCCGCCGCGACGCCGCGCGAACGGCAGCCAACCAACCGTCGGCGCTACCGATCAGACGTCGCCGCCGTCTTCCCAGCCTTCGCCGGTGCCCTTCTGGAACACCGTGTCGCCGTCCTGCACGTCGCCGGCCGGCAGATGCTCCTTGGCTTCCAGCGCTGCGTAGATCGGGGTGAAGTCCGGCGCGGTCGCTTCCATCAACTGCTCGAAACTGTCGATGACGAAGTACGTCTTCTGGAAGGTGTCGATGCGGTAGCGGGTCCGCATGATCCGCTCCAGGTCGAAGCCGATGCGGTTGGGCGCGGCCGACTCCAACGAGTACAGCGATTCGCCCTTGGACGACACGATGCCGGCGCCGTAGATGCGCAGGCCTTCGTCGGTGTTGATCAGGCCGAACTCCACCGTGTACCAGTACAGGCGGGTGAGGTGCTGCAGCGCTTCGGGGCCGATCGCATGCGCCTTGACGCCACCGCGGCCGTAGGCGGCCATGTAGTCGGCAAACACCGGGTTCATCAGCAGCGGCACGTGCCCGAACAGGTCATGGAACATGTCCGGTTCGGCGATGTAGTCGATCTGGTCGGGCCGGCGGATCCACCAGGTCACCGGGAAGCGGCGATTGGCCAGGTGGTCGAAGAAATCCAGTTCCGGCAGCAGCCCTTCCACGCCCACCAGCGTCCAGCCGGTCGCGGCGCCCAGCACCTCGTTGAGCTGGTCGAAGCGCGGAATCATGTGCGCGCTCATGCCCATCTCGTCCTGCGCGTGCAGGAACTCCTTGCTGGCACGCCCTTCCAGCAGCGCACGCTGGCGCTGGTACAGCGTGCTCCAGGTGGCGTGGTCGTCGGCGGTGTAGGTGTCCCAGGGCTGTTCCACGATCGCGGTGGTATACACCGGCACGTAACCCTTGTCGGTCTGCTGGTGTTCGACGCGGCGCGGGGCGGTGGCGGTTTCCATCGTGGTGGTCTCCTGGGAAGTCATGTGACGATGCTAGGGCAGGGGGCGCGCAAGAGGATTGCAAAGTTGCGCGGATATGCCCAACTGGCGCAATATCGTTGCGTCCACCTCATGTTGCGGAGCAGCAATGGCCGGAGAACCCCAGTTCGACCGCACGGATCTGCGCCTGTTGGCTGAAATCCAGCAGCACGGCCGTGCCACCAACGCCGAACTGGCCGCCCGGGTGAATCTGTCCCCGTCGGCCTGCCTGCGCCGCGTGCAGCGCCTGGAGAACGAAGGCGTGATCGCCGGCTACGGCGCGCGGCTGGAACCCCGGCGCATCGGCCTGGGCCTGCAGGCCTTCGTCCGCGTGCAGCTGGAAAAGCATGATCAGCACGCCATCGGCGTGTTCGCCGACAGCGTGGTGGAGTGGGATGAAGTGGTCGCCTGCCACGCGCTCACCGGCGACATGGACTACCTGCTGCACATCTACGTGCGCGACCTGGAGCACTTCTCCAGTTTCCTGCTCGACAAACTGCTCAACGCCGCCGGCGTGGCCGACGTCAACTCCAGCTTCGTGCTGCGCACGGTGAAGGATTTCCGCGCGCTGCCGTTGTCGCAGCTGGAATAACGCGGATCGCAAACGCAATCACCCCGTAGAGCCGACCGTTGGTCGGCTGTGAGCCACGTCCCATTGCTCAACATGGGTATTGGATTCGTCCTGATCCGACTAAAGACGCTGCGCCCTTGCGTGCGCAGCGTTTGACGCCTCGTGGCTCTCGTTCGCTGACGTAATTGCCTCTGTAAACCCTGGCAGCTGACCACGCACCATGCGCCCGTGCGTCAGGGGAGAGAGCGAATGAGCAGGGATGCTGGCGAGTCGGCAGGGCAACCGACATGGACAGTTCAATGACCGCCGCCTTGATGGCGGCCATGCGGGCAGGTGACGCCCGCCGGTTCCTGCGCCTGCACACGGCGCTGGGCACTGGCGCATTGGTGGCCGAAACATTCGATGGCATCGAGCAGATCGATGGCGCGGGGTTTCAATGGTCAATCACCGCACTGTCGCTGGAGGCCGGGCTCCCACTGGATGGGCTGATCGGTCAACCGGCGCTGTTGCAGCTGGAGCTGGCCACCAGCAACCTGCGCTCTTTTCATGGACGCATCACCGCTGCCGAACGCGTCGGCAGCAACGGCGGCCTGGCCCGCTATCGCCTGCGTTTGCAGCCGTGGTTGGCGTTCCTGGGCCAGCGGGTGGACAGCTACGTGTTCCACGACGCCAGCGTGGTCGATATTGTCGAGAACGTATTTGCCGACTACAGCAGTCTTCTCCCGGCATGGCGCTGGGACCTGACCAACCGCAGCCTGTACGCCAGGCGCAGCCTGACCACGCAGTACCAGGAAACCGACCTGGCCTTCGTGCAGCGCCTGCTGGCCGAAGAGGGCATCTACTACTGGTTCGAGCATGCAGGCGACCCGGGCAGCGAGTCGTTTGGCGCCCATACCCTGGTGCTGGCAGACCATCAGCATGCGGCCGCGCAGCTGGGGTCGGTTCGCTTCCATCGTGGGGATGCTTCCGAACGCACTGACAGCGTGCAGCAGTGGTCGGTGTCGAAACGTTGGTGTACTGCGAAGGTGACCCGCACTACGTGGGACCATCGCAGTCTTGAACTGCGGCACGCCAGCGCCGAAGCCCTGACGCCCTATGAGGGCATCGGCGAGGACGCCGACACCTGCGGCCCATACGGCTGGCAGGACAACGCCCGTGGCCAGCGTCGCGCGCAGCAGCACCTGGATGCGCTGCGAGTTCGCGCCCACACGATTGACGGGCAGGGCAAGTGGCGCCAGCTCACGCCCGGGGCGCAGTTCCAGCTGGGGCAGCATCCGGGCGTGGACGCGGGCACCGCGTTCCTGTGCCTGTCGGTGCAGCATCAGGCGCGCAACAACTTCGAGGCCGATGTGTTCGATGCACTGGAGCAGCAGCTTGGGCCGGCCGCGCAGGCGCCGCTCAGCCTGCCGGGCGCCTTGACGGGATCGTCCGTGGGCAACACCGCGCCGGACCTCACCACCACCCTCTACGACAACCGCTTCGTCGCCATCCCGGCCGACGTGGTGTACCGCCCGCAGACCGAAGACGGCCACGGCACGCGTCTGCATCCGCGCCCGTCGATCACCGGCACGCTCAGCGCCATCGTGGTCAGCGACGGCGAGCCGCTGCAGTCCGACCGCGACCACCGCATCAAGGTGCAGTTCCCGTGGCAGCGCGGTGGCTCATCGAGCACCGGCTTGGCCCATCCCGGTGGTGACGACAACGCCCCGGCCAATGGTGGAGCCTGGACCTGGGTGCGGGTGATGACCCCCTGGGCCGGTGACAACTGGGGCGGCGTGGTGCTGCCCCGTCGTGGCCAGGAAGTACTGGTGGCCTTCCTCGAGGGTGACATCGACCGCCCGGTCGTGGTCGGCGCGGTCTACAACGGCCGCGGCCAGACCGATGCCGCCCACAACCAGGTCGCCAGCGGCGGTGCCAACGCCACCGGCAATGCACCGGCCTGGTTCGACGGCAATGAACATGCCGCCGTCTACACCGGCTTCAAAAGCCAGGCACTGGCCGACAGCCAGGGCGGGCAGGGCGGTTACCAGCAAATGCGCCTGGACGACACGCCTGGCCAGGGCCGCGCGCAGCTGTCCACCACCCAGCATTCAACTACGCTCACCCTGGGCCACCTGAAGGGTGGCGAAGACAATGTGCGCGACACCGAGCGCGGCTTCGGCGCGGAGCTTTCCACGCAGGCCTTCGGCTCGCTTCGCGCAGGGCAAGGGTTGCTGCTCAGCACCGAGCCGGGCGAACCCCAGCTGGCCGCCAACCAGGCTTTGACCCAGCTGCAGGAAAGCGCGGAGCTATTGCAACACCTCAACGAATCGGCGGTGAACCAGCAGGCGCAACTCCCCGAGGAACCCACCAAGTTGCAGGCCCACGACGCCTTGGAGCAGCTGCAGGAAAGCCTGCGCGCTACCCAGAGCGGCAGCGCGGCGGGCAGCATCAGCGGCGGCGACGGCGATGCCCCGGGCTGGGACAAGCCGGTGCTGATGGGCAGCGGCGTCGCCGGTGTGATGAGCCTGACCCCGGCCGACCAGGTCTGGGTGAGTGGCACGCACACCACGCTGGCTTCAGGCGTGGCGCTGAACTGGCTCAGCCAGGGCTCGATCACGATGGCCGTAGCCGGTGGGCTGGTCCTGTACACCGCTGGTGCCGAGCCGAAACCGGAGAGTCCGAACCAGGAACGTGGGATTGCGCTGCACGCCGCGCAGGGCAAGGTCAGTGCGCGCGCGCACAAGAACCAGGCAATCCTGGCCGCCAAGACCAACGTGAAGATCGCCAGTACCCAGGCCGATGTGCAGCTCTCGGCGCCGAGCAAGCACCTGCTTGCGACGGCGGCCGGGGCTTACATCCGGATCGAAGGCGACAACATCGAGCTGGGCGCGCCGGGGAAGGTGGAGTTCAAGGGCACCCAGCGCGAGTGGACCGGGCCTAGCGCAGCGACGCTGAGCTCAGACCATAGCGATGGGCAGCCGGGCGGCTGCGATTACAAGGACAGTGCCGGATGAGAGAAATCAACATTGCTGTCCAATCGGCGGGGCGAGGTGAAGCACATCTGATCGCAGACACCTGCTATCTGCTAAGCAGGCCCACGTCACTCCAAAGCGATCTGTATGTCTTACTAGATGCAACGGTCGGGCTGAGCTCAGTATTTGGCGCAGAAACAGCGGCTGAACATTTCTCGATAAGGATCGATGGATACCGCAATGCACCTCTTCGTCTGGTCAAAATCGAGCGCAAGAACGAACAGGTCTTGCAGGAGTCCGTATCGCTCTACCGGGCCGCAAGAAAGAGGAGGTCCAGGTCGCAGGTGATCGCGTGGATCAGGTCGTCAACAACTACTGAGTGCCTCAAGGGAGCTTTGGGGAGGGTGATAGACAACGAAAGACGCATGGGATCAGGCGACCCTATGAGAGTCTTCGACTCCAAGTCCGTGCCGCACTGGCCCTACGCGATGTCACGTCAGCAAGTGCAGTTTGTGAATCGATCACTCTCTGGACTGGCCTTCCTGGACTTCCAGGCAGACTTGCAGTGGTTGTGCATGGATAGTAGACCCGAGCAAGCAGTAGAACGGTCGATACGAAAATGCTTCAACTACGAAAGGGTGCAGTTGATCAATGAGACGCTTGAGACCTTGCGTAAACTCGATGTACTCGAAGTCAGTATCGAAAAGGCCCACCGTTTTGCCCAGTCCATAATGAGCAGACCGTGCCGAATGAACATCTTGGACAGGGTGATCCTTCTTGCTCACGCGCTCATACTCGACTGCGACTTTCATACGTCACCGAGCATATCCGCGCTCCTCAATGGAAAGGCTGGTATGGGTAACTCATTGATCCAAACCCTTGGTAGGTTGGGGCCGGAAGAGCTTGATCGAATCAGAGATACGCTAATCATGAAGCATGGAGCAGGCTGATATGACGTGGATGAAGAACAGAATTGTGGAGGCGGCCGTCAACTCAGCATCACCCTGCGAGCAAGGAGCCTGCAAGAATTGTGACAAGCCGGGTCTGCTCATCCATCCATTCCGTTACTCCGCGTTCTTTAGCGAAGACCCATACGTTATGGACATGGTTCCGAAACTCGGACCAAGCGCAGGAGAGTCTTTGCCGGAATTGAAGACCTCGAAGTATGCGATCAGGATGATGCGGGAAGGTTACATATACATAGTGCTGGACCGCGGCGGATTTCGTCACTTGGACAGCTACTACGTTCGACCCAGTGGACGTCTGATGCGTTTTCGAGGTGAGCCGCCGGATAGGAAGACATCGGACATCGCCTGTAAACGGATGGCAGGATCGGCCAATGCACTCATGGTGGCTATTGAATCGCCCGAAGAGGTCAGCATGTCGTACTGGCTCTTCACGCCCGACCCTCTCTCTGAGAGCAAGGAAGCCGACCTCATCGAGCAAGCGCCCGCCTTGCTTGCTAATGGTTCTCTACAGGGGTTTAGCCCACAACAATGGATGAATCAGCAAGGGACTCAAGAGTTCGCGATCTCGCCACGAGCGATGTCATCCTTTGTCCTTGAGTACATGGCGACGACAGACATCAATAGCATCGCCAAACTCCGAGAACCGATGGTCGCAGCATTGAATGAACAACCCTTCCCCGCCCTTTGCGACTCGCAAGAGCCTCGGCCCGCACCGCAGTTTTCAGGGCGGCCTGGTGGACCCTATCGATCGAAGCTCGATGAATCTCTGAGTGTCCTGAAAGATGCACTGCAGCTTATGCAAAGCACTGGTGGGGTCGGAATCGCTCTACAGGATGCGATTGGGATTACCCAAGAGCTCAATGCATGGCGTAACCGCGCCATGGAGGGCGTTGAGGAGTGGATGCACGTTGTCGACAAGAATGGTGTCGACAATGAATGGAAGTATTTGGCCGCACACCAGTATGCGGAGCTCAGAGACGGTGTGCTCGAAAATCGCCTCAAGGTGGCGACAGATTGGGCGGTTACGGTCAGCAATGCACCATACGACCAAACCGAGCGGGAGCTTGAGGAGCTAAAAAGAAAAGGTGGATTCATTGACCCAGGCCCGACCATAGCCATCGTTCGGGCGGCGCGCGAAGCAGACATATTCGGACAGCGGAAAAGATCGATCGAGGAAGCGCATGCGCTGACCACGGCTCAATTCGCCAAGACAGAATCGCTTTTGGATGGAGAGCAGGCAAGTATCCTGAACGAGTTCAACGTGTTGGCGGCGCCTTGCGAGCAGAAAATGCGCGAACGAGCGCCTGATCATCTGGCATGGTTGACGAGTCCGATGCTGAAGTTGGCATTGCGCAGCTACGATCAAGAGGATCTTGAAAGGGGGTGGGCCTTCGCGGTGCAGGTAGGTATGGCAATGTCCGGCATGGAGTCAGATGAGAGCTCGCGCCTGGTTCTGGACGGGTGGTGGAAGAATTTGCAGCTATTGGACGAGGGAGAGGATCAGATCGCTGAAGGGAATCTCGCCTGGCGAATATACTCGCTCAACCACCTCCCGCTGGCGAAGCAACTGCACCAAGCACTGGAGTTATCAAGACGCGAACACCGGTCGGTAGATGGCTGGAAGATCGCTGCGTCCGCACAGGAGTTCACATCCAAAGCGCTGGAGCTCTTTGACAAATCGAATGCTGCACTCCGTGCATGCGAAGATGCAGGACAAGTGACGTGGTTCAAGCGTAGTCTGCTTGGTGTACTGATGAGCTGGTACGCACAGCTTGGACGAGTGGCATACAACACAGCGACCAACACGGTGGTTGACCAAGCACTGATGAGGCTGCTAGTGAGAGCAATGCAGCTTCGAATGGGTTCGTATGCTCAGCAATTTCCGGTCGCGGAGTTCCATGCAAGCTCGGCCGGCAATGGCATGTCAGCCTACTGGCGAGGACAGATGAATCGGTTCATTCGCGAGGGCATCGAAAGAGAGTTGGCAAAGGGGCGTTCTGGTAGCGCCTACCAAGGGCGTGTCTTAGCAATGGCTACTCTATTCGAATCTGTGAATCTCATCATCAAAGGGAAGAGCATATTCAAAGATGATGCCACCGCCCGCGAGGGCGCCGAGTTCATTGCTTCGGGTATGGCGCTTACTGGGGGGGTCATTGCCATTTTTGAAGAAGGGGCGAACTGGGTCGCAAACAACTTCAATAGGGGAGCGCAAACATACGCGTACTCGCGGGTATGGGGGGGGCGACTTGGTTTGTATGGTGGGGCTTTAGCCGGTACGGCAGGACTGCTCGGTGCGGTGCTCGATGGGTCTTCCGCTCATGATAGCTACCGCCGGGAACACCAGATTCTTTCGCTGGCCTATGCGTCCAGAGGCGTAGTCGCAGCGTCTGCGGCCGCAATCGGCGCAACAATCTCCTTTGCCGGTTCGGCCCCATTTCTACGGGTAATGCTGGGACGTGCGCGGGATCCACTTCTACGCATCATGCTGACGCATGCAAGCGGCTTGGCAGCTCGATTGCTCGCGCGCGAAGCAGTAATCCTAATGTTGAGGACGTGGGGCGCGCGTATGGGGTGGGCCGCTGCGGCACTCACAGTCCTTATAATTGTCTTGAGCCCAACGGATCTTGAAGAATGGTGCGACAGGAGTGTTTTCAGGAAAGACAAAAGTAGGCGGCAATATCGGAGCTCAGCGGAAGAACTTCTTGCGATCTTTCAACTTACAAAGCAGGGCGCGTAAGACGATGTACCTTTTGGAAATGATCTATTGGGAATCGAAAATAACCTGTTTTGATGAGGAGTCAAAAGAGAATATTCGCATTTCAGCGGCAGAGGGCAATTCACAAATTCTGGCGGCCTTGAATATAGCCCCTCACGATGGGCAGGCAATATTCGCAGTCAACGAGAGATTCATGGATGTACAGGCTGCCTGGCAGGAGGATCGGCGAGGCGTAGTCGCATTCATATTCATTGGATTGATGTATTTTCTTCAATACCAGATATTTTTCAATCTAGTTCTCCCGGGCATCGGGAGCATCTCTTCGGGCATCGGCCCTATGGGATATCCCCTCACTACCGAGGGATATATATTCGCTCCCCTTTCTATCCTTGTTTGGCTTGCGGCCAACATTGTTCTGTTCCGATTCGGCTGGCGCTGGATTCGCTTGGAGATCTTCACTCAGCGACGGCTTGTGATTCGCTTTAACAGACTCACCCGGCAGGTGCACATAAATCGTCCCTCCTACGCCGGCGGAATCGTGACATTTCCCTGGGAGTCTACCGTTGCGGATATAAGCGGCGGTGACAAGGGCTCGCGTCTTGGCGATGGCGTGCTCGCACTAGTCTGGCCAGCGCGTTACAGCGGTGCAGGTTTCGACGATTTTAGTCTGGTCGGCGGCACTCTGTCAGACCGCGATAGGGCTGAAGCACTATGGGAATACATCCGGCGTTACATGGAGGAGGGCATCAATGCCGTTCCTAGTCCTACCAGACTTCGTTCGATGTTTCCTTGGCCATGGGATTCTGTTCGATCAACTTTGAGTTTTATGAAGCCTTCTTGGCACAACGGTGACAAGGGGATGGTGCTCACATTCGCGCTTCTGCTCTCGCCCTTGCTGCTAATGCACAGCATCTGCCATTGGCTTTCGCTGCTTCTGTGCTGGCCTACATGGTGGCCCAAGGCCATTCGTCGCGCCGGACTGCCCGGTGCGCCCGTGCCGAAGCTGACCACTGCAGATGACTACGGCCCGGAGATGGCCGCGAAGCTCAGAGCGTCGGCGCTCAAGGTCGTCGACAACAACAGTGCTTCATCAGGACCCTAGCTTCGCTTTGGGTGAGATGGCTAGAGCGCACCTTCTCACTGCAAATGAAGGACGGATCTACAGGGAAGGTATAACTCGACCATCAACGGCGGAAGGCCAGTTTTGTGAAAGAAATTGTTGCAAAGGAGCCTGTTGAGTTGGTTGACTTCTCATCCCCTGTTCGCGGGCGGGAGGGGGTCATGTACCCATTGAAACACTGGCGTCCAGAGGAGGTGGATTTCGACTTTGTCATGGACATCGGTGAGAGAGAGCTAGTTGTTGCGCCTAACCTGACAATGCTCTCTGGAGCCAAGGGGGGCGCTCTCTGGATGATTGGTGTCATTTTACTAGTTGATGCTGTTTTTATGCACATAATGATCAAGTTCATTGCGCTGCATAATGACTACGTAGCAGCCGCGATACCTGGTGCGTTTATCTGCATAAGCATTCCATTTTGTATATGGATACTAAGTTCCATCAGATACAAAAGTCGTATTGAGCCAGTGCTGTTCAATCGGGAAGACGGGACGGTAAAGCACTACGGTGCTGACCGCGTCACAACGTTGGATTGGGCAAATCTGAAGCCTTTCATACGCATAGTGCGGGCCGTTGGAACCGCAGGTGGTGCTCAGGTGCAACTGCTCATCCTCGCAGAGTTTGATAGCACCTCGCGCAGGGTTGGAAGGGAGGTTGTAGTGGGCCGAGGGGACGTTGTCAGTGCTGGTTCGCTGAGATACGGGTTCTTCGAGGCATACATGGGCAAAACTCTTGAAGCGCTACCCGCATTCCGACTGGCGTCGCTTCATATGAGCTGGATGCAGCGCATCGCGTCAAGCATCTGGATGGTTCCCGCGTTGGGTGCCAGCTGGCTTGGGGAGAGGCCTTGGTCAGGCTGGACCGCGCTGGGCACTATCATCAACACCGTTATTGCGCTTCCTCTGCTGGCTGCTGAGATTGTGGCTGCAAAGATCTCGCTTGGACCCCGCGGTGAAGCGGCGTTGGGGCCTTGGAAAAAAACGATTCGCAGCGCTTCCGGAGGACTCCAAGCTGCGGACACTCGCGCGTCATCGCGGTGGCATGTTCGCACCGGCCAGACGCTGGCTGTTCGCTTCGATAGCGATTGGATGTGTGTTCTGGCTGGCGGTAGGTGCGTTCTGGGTGATGCTGATCACCTCTAAAACGTCCTAGAACCATTTGCAGCATGTTGAGAACCATGACGCATGCCGCGATTAAGACATCGGGTACGCGGTACTGGTTGCACCGTCCGAGCGTCATTCAATGGCATCTGTCGGAACCGGCACTTTGCCGCGGGGTCCAACGGATTGAACGCGGCGAGCGGCAGTGCAGCGTAGGCAGGAGCCTGCGCCATTGCCTCGTTTTGGAGGGGAGCAGCCGGGCAGAGCCCGGCGCTACAGAACCTTGATCAGCACTTTTCCTTGCGCCCCATCAGCCGGCCCACGCGCGACGGTTCATCGCACTTGGGCTTCGGCGGCGGCGGCGCTACCGCGGCCGCACGGGCCCGCTGCAGCTGCTGCACCTTCGCGCGGATCTGCGGCATCGCCGCCATTGCCGCTTTCTCGCCTTCCAGGATCGCGTAGCCACGCTGGCTGAAATCGGCCGCGCCGATCTCCAGCACCTTGGGGCGGATGATGATGTCCGCGCGCGCCAGCTCCTGCTCGCCCAGGCGCTGGCCCATGATCGAGATGGACTGGTTGACGATGCCCAGCATGCCGGTCGGTGACTTGCCGCTGGCCTTGCTGGAGATGTCCACGGCGATGACGAAGTCGGCGCCCAGCTGGCGCGCGGCGTCCACCGGCACCGGGCTGACCACGCCGCCGTCGACGAAGCTGTTCTTGCCGATCTTCACCGGCTCGAACACGCCGGGGATGCTGCTGGAGGCACGCACCGCCTGGCCCACGTTGCCGCGCACGAACACGGCGCGGTCGCCGGTGTCCAGGTTGGTGGCCACGGCGGCGAACGGCTTCTGCAGTTTTTCGGCGGGGCGGTTGCCCACCTGTGCGTTCACGTAGTCCTGCAGCTTCTGGCCCTGCACCAGGCCGCCGGAGAACAGGCGCACGTCGCGGATGCTGGCTTCATCCAGCGCCACGGCCTTGGACTGCATCTGGAAAGCGTCCATGCCGCTGGCGTACAACGCGCCGACCACGCTGCCGGCGCTGGTGCCGGACACCACCACCGGCTCGAAGCCGTTGGCTTCCAGCATCTTGATCACGCCGATATGCGCAAAGCCCTTGGCGGCGCCGCCGCCGAGGGCGATGCCGATCTTGACCGGCTTGGCCTGCACCACCGGGGTGGCGACCGGCGGCGGGTTCGGGCGCACGGGGTCACCGCCGCAGCCGGCGAGCAGGCCGAGAGCGGCAACAGACAGCGTCAGGCGAATACGGTGCAGTGATTTCATCGGCGTGGCAGAAAGTGAATGG
>NZ_QAIW01000280.1:0-1113 GCF_003061285.1 Stenotrophomonas sp. HMWF003
CGATGGCGGTGCTGCTGTTGCCGGTGGCCACGCTCTGCGTGCCGACGGCGGTGGAGTAGTCGCCAATGGCGTTGGACACCGCGCCGAAGGCCGACGATTGCGCGCCGCCCGCATACGCGCCGACACCGTAGGACGACGAGGCAAAGCCCGCCGCTTCCGCACTGGCACCCACGGCGGTACCGCCGACGCCGGCGCTGGTGGCGCCGGTATCGACCGGCACGCCGCCGTTGGTGATCAGCGGGTTGCCATCGGCATCCACCGCCGCGCCCCCGACCGCCACGCTGCCCGGGCCGTTGGCCTGCGCGTTGTTGCCGAAGGCGGCGCTGTTCTGGCCGGTGGCCACGGCATTGAAGCCCACCGCCGTGGCGTTCTGTGCCACCGCGGTGGCACCACTGCCGAGCGCGGTAGCGCCATTGCCGAGTGCGTTGGACGCTTCACCGATGGCGGTGGCGTTGTCGCCCTCGGCGTAGGCGCCAGCATCGCTGTCGTCACTGCCGGTTGCCTGGAAGTACTTGCTGGTGGTGGCCGCAACCGCGCCCACGGCATCCAGCTGGGACTTGTTCACTGCATCGTTGGCGTCGCTGCCATCGGCCACGTTGGTGATCTGGCGGCGCAGGCCGGTTTCGCCGTTGCCCACCGATACGGTGTCGATGCGATCGGCGTAGGAGCCGGCGCCCAGCGCCACGCTGCCCACGGCCACGGCCGCGGAGTTGGACCCGAGCGCGGCGCTGAAATCGGCCACGGCCACGCTGAACGCGCCGACCGCCACCGAGGCCTCACCGCCACTGCCCGCGCCACGACCGAGCGAGGTGCTGCCCGCGCCGATGGCCAATGCGCCGCCGCCGATGGCGGTGGCACCGTCGGCGCTGGCTTCGGCCAGGCCGCCAATCGCGGTGGCTGCACCGTTCTCGCTGGCGGCTAGTGCGTGTGCACCGAGCGCGACGTCACCGAGGCCGAAAGCAGCGGCGCTCTGCCCCACTGCCGTGCTGGCGTCGCCGAAGGCCAGCGTGTTCTGGCCGAAGGCGCTGGCGCCCAGACCGGCCGCAATGGCCTGGCTGCCGGTGGCCGTGGTGGCATTGGCCAACGCCTGGCTGCCCTGCCCCACGGCGGTGG
>NZ_QAIW01000280.1:1130-5045 GCF_003061285.1 Stenotrophomonas sp. HMWF003
CCGCAACCTTGTCCAGCTGGGCCTTGTTCACCGCATCGGTGGCGGCGGTACCGGCAGCCACGTTGGTGACCTGGCGCTCCTTGCCCGCATCACCCACCGACACCGTGTTGGCGCGGTTGGCCTTGGAACCCGCACCGAGCGCAACACTGTTGCTGGCCGAGGCGGTGCTGTTGCTGCCGATGGCCACTGCATTGCTGCCGCTGGCGCTGGCGCTGCCGTCGACCACGCAGCTGTCCAGGATCTTGCTGTTGAGCACAACGCAGTTGGCATTGCCGCCCACTTCCACCGACTGCGCCAGGGCAGCCGGCGCCAGCCCTGCCATGCCCAACCCGAGTGTCAACGCGATGGCACCCGACAGCAGCGACGTGGCGCGCGTGTCGGTGGATCGTCGCTGGTCGATGACCACGCCGGCAGACTGGCCGGTGGCCAATTCCGAGGCGACAACCATTTGCCCCAGTGCTTTGTTCCAGACCTTGCGATAAATCCGATTCATCGATGCGACTCCTGAGTGGGCTGGTTTTAGGCAAAGCGACGCCAACGCCGGACCGTGTGGTCCAACGTCCCCTGGGGGCGTTTACTCGCTTGATTTACTGCGTTGCGCCGAATGGCTTGCTACAGACGTACAGCCGACTCGCCATCCATGCGGTTACTGCAGAACTGAACGCTTTCGAAATGAGGATGCAGTGTTAACGTACAGTTTCAGCAACGTCAAGACTTTGACGTAGAAAAACTTCCGACAGCGATCTGCGTCACAAAACCGACGATAAACGTGCTGATTACGTTAGTTTCATGTGAGTAATGGCTATAACGGATTTTCACGTTGTAACGCGCTGTAACTCATTGCTGCCGATCATTTTCCATTCCACACAAAAGAAAACCGCCGGACGGGCCGGCGGTTTCTTCACGCGATTTTCACCGCTTCAACAACAGTGACGTGCGCAGTATCAGCCGCACCATACGCGTGCGTTGCGGAACATCCGCAGCCACGGCGAATCGCCCTGCCACTCACTCGGACGCCAGCTCAGGTTGAGCGCGCGCGGCGTGCGCTCGGGGTGCGGCATCATGATGGTGACGCGACCGTCGCTGGTGGTCAGGCCCGTGATGCCGTCCGGCGAACCGTTCGGGTTGAGCGGGTACTGGGTGGCCACGTTGCCATCGCCATCCACGTAACGCAGCGAGACGCGTGCGGCCGCCTGGTCCACGGCGGTGGCGAACACCGCCTGGCCTTCGCCATGCGCAACCGCGACCGGCAGGCGCGAGCCGGCCATGCCACGCAGCAGGATCGACGGCGACTCCACCACTTCCAGCAGCGCGGTGCGCGCTTCGAACTGCTCGCTGCGGTTGCGGCGGAACTGCGGCCAGTGCTCGGCACCGGGGATGATGTCCTTGAGCTGGCTCATCATCTGGCAGCCGTTGCACACGCCCAGGGCGAAGCTGTCGTCGCGCGCGAAGAACGCGGCGAAGGCATCGCGCAGTGCGCTGCGTTCCAGCACCGAGGTGGCCCAACCGCGGCCGGCCCCGAGCACGTCGCCGTAGCTGAAGCCGCCGCAGGCGACCAGCCCGGTGAAATCGGACAGCGCGACGCGCCCTTCGATCAGGTCGCTCATGTGCACGTCGAACGAAGTGAAGCCGGCACGTTCGAAGATGTTGGCCATTTCAATCTGGCCGTTGACGCCCTGCTCGCGCAGCACCGCCACGCGCGGGCGCGCGCCGGTATTGATGAAGGGCATCGCCACGTCTTCGTTGAGATCGAAGGTGAGCTTCGGCTTCAGGCCCGGCGCGTTGAAGTTGCGCGCGACCGCACGCTCCTGGTCGGCGTTGTCGGGGTTGTCGCGCAGCTTCTGCATGGCGTGGGTCACCGACCACCAGGCATCGAACAGCGCTTCCCAGCGCCACTCGACCAGGCTCTCGCCCTGCAGCGACACCCGCACCACCGGCGCGGTGGTCGGGCGCGCGATGCGCTGGGCGCACTCGGTCAGCGCGTGGCGTTCGACCAGGTCGGCGAACGCGGCGCGGTCTTCCTTGGCGATCTGCACCACCGCACCCAGCTCTTCATTGAACAGGCTGCGGAACGGATCATCGCCCCAGGCATCCAGGGTGATGTCCAGGCCCAGGCGCGAGGCGAAGGCCATTTCGCAGAGCGCGGCGAAGGCACCGCCGTCGCTGCGGTCATGGTAAGCCAGCAGCAGGCCGGCCTGGCGCGCATCGCGGATCAGTTCAAAGAACGCGCGCAGGCGCTGCGCATCGTCCAGGTCCGGCACGGCGCCGGCAAACGCGGGCAGGTCGCTGTGGTCGGCATGCACCTGGGCCAGGATCGAGCCGCCCAGGCGCTGCTTGCCGGCGCCCAGGCCGATCAGCCACAGCTCGCTGTCGGTGTCGCGGTCCAGCAGCGGGGTGAGCTGGGCGTTGGCATCGGCCACCGGCGCGAACGCGGAGATCACCAGCGATACCGGCGACACCGACTTGTGTGCCTGGCCATCGGCATGCCACTGCGCCTGCATCGACAGCGAGTCCTTGCCGACCGGAATGCTCAGGTCCAGCTGCGGGCACAGCTCCATGCCCACCGCGCGCACCGCGTCGTACAGCAGCGCGTCTTCGCCGTTGTGGCCGGCGGCGGCCATCCAGTTGGCCGACAGCTTCACCGTCTCCAGTGCATCCACCGGGGCGGCGCACAGGTTGGTGATCGCCTCGCCTACGGCCATGCGGGCCGAGGCAGCGGCATCGAGCAGCGCCAGCGGAGTGCGCTCGCCGATGGCCATCGCTTCACCGGCCACGGTGTCGAAGCCGGCCAGGGTGATGGCCACGTTGGCCAGCGGCAACTGCCACGGGCCGATCATCTGCTCGCGTGCGGTCAAGCCGCCCACGCTGCGGTCGCCGATGGTGACCAGGAAGTTCTTGGACGCCACCGACGGGTGCGCCAGCACGCGCAGGCCTGCTTCATGCAGGTCCAGCCCGGCGGTCTTCAGCGCCGGCCAGCGCGGTGCGGGCGGGTGCGCGGTGTCGCGGTGCATCTTCGGCGCCTTGCCGAACAGCACGTCCATCGGCAGGTCGATCGGTGCATCGGCCGGGATGTTGTCCACGGTGGCGCCGTAGGCCACCACCAGGCGTTCCTCGGCGGTGGCCACGCCCACGGCGGCGAACGGGCAGCGTTCGCGCGCGCAGATCGCGGCGAACTCGGCCAGCCGTGCCTGCGGCACGCCCAGCACGTAGCGTTCCTGCGATTCGTTGCACCACAACTGCATCGGCGACAACGACGGGTCATCGGCGGGCACCTTGCCCAGGTCGATCACACCGCCCACCCCGGAGTCGTGCAGCAGCTCGGGAATGGCGTTGGACAGGCCGCCGGCGCCGACGTCATGGAACCAGCGGATCGGGTTGTCCAGGCCAAGCGCCACGCAGCGGTCGATCACTTCCTGGCAGCGACGCTCCATTTCCGGGTTGTCGCGCTGCACGCTGGCGAAGTCGAGGTCTTCGGCACTTTCACCGGAGGCCACCGAACTGGCGGCACCGCCGCCCAGGCCGATCAGCATGGCCGGGCCGCCCAGCACGATCACCGCATCGCCCGCCTGCAGGGTCAGCTTCTCGACCTGGTTCTGGTCGATGGCGCCCAGGCCGCCGGCAAGCATGATCGGCTTGTCGTAGGCGCGGGTCAGGCCCTGCCCTTCGGGCAGCTCGAAGCTGCGGAAGTAACCCAGC
The DNA here is from genome assembly GCF_003061285.1 of Stenotrophomonas sp. HMWF003. NCBI lineage: Bacteria > Pseudomonadati > Pseudomonadota > Gammaproteobacteria > Lysobacterales > Lysobacteraceae > Stenotrophomonas > Stenotrophomonas sp. HMWF003. The sequence continues at coordinate 4,827 of NZ_QAIW01000280.1, forward strand.
AGGTTGGGGCGGCCGAACTCGTTGTTGAAGGCGGCGCCGCCGAGCGGGCCGTCCAGCATGATGTCCAGCGCCGGGGCCATGCGCGGGTTGAGCGCGCGCGGCGCCTCCCACGGCTGCGGCAGGGTCGGGATGCGCAGGTGCGAGACCGAGAAACCGGTCAGGCCGGCCTTCGGCTTGCCGCCGCGGCCGGTGGCGCCTTCGTCGCGGATTTCACCGCCG
>NZ_QAIW01000280.1:5063-9628 GCF_003061285.1 Stenotrophomonas sp. HMWF003
CGACCACCGCTTCGCTGCGGTACTGGCCACTGGCCGGATCCGGGCGGTAGCGCGATGCGGGCAGCCCGGCGACCACCGCGGCGTTGTCGCTGTAGGCGCTCAACGTGTGCTGCGGGGTCTGCTGGTGGGTGTTCTTGATCATGCGGAACAGCGACTGCGGCTGGTCGGCGCCGTCGATGGTCCAGCTGGCGTTGAAGATCTTGTGGCGGCAGTGCTCGGAATTGGCCTGCGCGAACATCATCAGTTCCACGTCCGACGGCTTGCGGCCCAGTTCGCCGAAGCGCTGGCGCAGGTAGTCGATCTCGTCCTGGGCCATCGCCAGGCCGAGGCGGCGGTTGGCCGCTTCCAGGTCCTCCAGCGCGATGCGTTCCAGTTCACCCCGGGCCGGCGCGCTGAACAGCGCCTGCGCCTGGTCGGCCTGGTCCAGCACCGATTGGGTCATCGGGTCATGCAGCGCGCGCGCCACCGCCGCCTGGGCGGCGGCATCGGCCGGCCACCCGGCCAGGTCGATACGCAGGCCGCGTTCGACACGGCGGATCGGCTGCCCGGCGCCGCGCACCAGTTCGGTGGCCTTGCTCGACCACGGCGACAAGGTGCCCAGGCGCGGGACCACGAAGCGCGACACCGCCCCCGCTTCCTGCCCGGCCAGTGCCGGCTGGGCTTCCAGGATCCGGCTCAGGATCGCCGGGTCCGGGGCCGCATCGCCCTCGGTCTGGATGAAGTAGACATGCCAGGCACCGGTGATGCGCAGATCGGCGGCCAGGGACTGCAGGCGGGATTCAAGACGTTCGCGGCGGAACGGCGAAAGGGCGGATGCGCCCTCGAGGACCATCATGTCCGGGGAACCGTGGTTGGGAACGGGGCCCACCATTGTACCGAAGTCGGCCGCCGGGGCTTGGCGGGCCGTCGGCACGGCCGCACCGTCTTCACGGCCGAACCTTGCGCTGGCTCACGGATTGCCGGACGAATGCATGACAACGTTGTCCTCGCCTGCCCGACCTGCCTTCCGGTCAGGCCCTCGTCCGCCCCCACTGCTGTTGCCGGCCTCTCCCCGGCGCTCGGACCTGCTGCACGCGGGCCGCCCCACCCGGCGGCCCGCGCCCATCACTAGATCGGAGTAAGACCATGCCTGACCCGATGATGCGCAGTGCGGTGACATCGATATCCCCCCGGCCGGCCGCCCGCCACAAACGCTGGCTGCTTGCCCTGGCCCTGGCGGCGGCCGCCACGCCGAGCCTGGCACTGGCCGCCAACTGTACCGGCGCGCCGGAATGGAACGCCGCGGTGATCTACCTCTCCGGTACCACCCTGCAAAAAGGGGGCGTGCTGTACCGGGCCAACCAGGACATCTGGAATGCCCCGCCCGACCACCCGGCCGGAGCGCCCTACTACACCAACCTGGGCGCCTGCGACGGCAGCGGCAGCAACCAGCCGCCCACCGTCAGCCTGACCGCCCCCACCGCCGGGGCCAGCTTCACCGCCGGCAGCAGCATCACCGTCAGCGCCAACGCCGCCGACAGCGACGGCAGTGTCAGCAAGGTGGAGTTCTTCCGTGGCGGTACCTCGCTGGGCATCGACACCAGCGCGCCGTACAGCGTGACCTGGGCCAATGCATCGGCCGGCAGCCACACCTTCAAGGCGGTGGCCACCGACAACAACAACGCGGTGACGTCCTCGGCCACGGTCAGCGTGACCGTCACCGCCGCCAGCAACGACACCACCCCGCCCAGCGTGCCCGGCGGCCTGGCCTCGCCGTCCAAAACCGCCACCACGGTCAACCTGGCCTGGAGCGCGGCGACCGACAACAGCGGCGGCAGCGGCGTGGCCGGCTACGACGTGTACCGCAACGGCAGCCTGGTCGGCTCGCCCAGCGCCACCCAGTACACCGACGGCGGGCTCACCGCCAGCACGGCCTACACCTACACCGTGCGTGCCCGCGACAACGCCGGCAATGCCTCGGCGCAGAGCGGCTCGATCAGCGTGACCACCGCGGCCGGCGGCGGGGGCGGCGGCACCAAGCGGGTGATCGGCTACTTCACCCAGTGGGGCATCTACGGGCGCAACTACCGGGTCAAGAACATCGACACCAGCGGCTCGGCGGCCAAGCTCACCCATATCAACTACGCGTTCGGCAACGTGCGCAACAACCGCTGCGAAGTGGGCGTGACCCAGGCCTCCGACCCGAACACCGGCGTCGGCGGGGATGCGTTCGCCGACTACACCAAGGCCTTCGGTGCCGGCGAGAGTGTCAGCGGCAGTGCCGACACCTGGGACCAGCCGCTGCGCGGCAACTGGAACCAGCTCAAGCAGCTCAAGGCCAAGCACCCGAACGTGAAGGTGCTGATCTCGCTGGGTGGCTGGACCTGGTCGCGCGGCTTCTCCAGCGCGGCGCAGCCGGCCAACCGCCAGGCCTTCGTGGCCTCGTGCGTGGATGCCTACATCAAGGGCAACCTGCCGGTGACCGACGGCGCCGGTGGCGTGGGCGCGGCGGCGGGCGTGTTCGACGGCATCGACATCGACTGGGAATACCCGGTGGCGTGCGGGCTGAGCTGCGGCACCCCGGCCGACAACGCGAACTACACCGCGCTGCTGGCCGAGTTCCGCCGCCAGCTGGATGCGGTGCGGCCCGGGCTGCTGCTGACCGTGGCGGTGGGCGCGGGGATCGACAAGATCCGCGTGACCGACCCGGCGGCGTACCACCCGTACCTGGACTTCATCAACGTGATGACCTACGACTTCCACGGTGCGTGGGATCCGCAGACCAACCATCACTCGGCGCTGTTCGACTCCCCGGCCGACCCGTCCACCGGCGACCAGAAGCTCTACAACAGCAACGATGCGATGGAGGCGTTCCTGAGCCGTGGCGTGCCGGCGTCCAAGTTGAACCTGGGCATCGGTTATTACGGACGTGGCTGGACCGGCGTGGCCAGTGGCAACAACGGCCTGTACAAGAGCGCCAGCGGCGCGGCACCGGGCACGTATGAAGCCGGCATCGAAGACTGGAAGGTGCTCAAGAACCTGACTTGGCCGGTCTACACCGACAACGTCGCCAAGGCCACGTGGATCTCCAACGGCACCACCTTCTGGAGCGTGGATACCCCGGCGATGGTCACCGAGAAGATGGGCTACGTGAAAGCCCAGGGACTGGGCGGCGCGTTCTTCTGGGAATTCAGCGGCGATGACCCGCAGGGCACCCTGACCAAGGCCATCAGCGACGGGTTGAATTGATCTGAAACGGTGACGCGCAGCCCGCGCGCCACACAAAAAAAACGCCCCGGCACTGCCGGGGCGTTCTGGTTTCAGCGGCTGCCGCCGGCCGTGGTGCGCTCCAGCGCGGCCTTCAGCTGTGCCGGCGGCACGTAGCCGCCCAGCTGGGTGCCATCGGCGGCGAAGATCGCCGGGGTACCGTTCACGCCCATCTGCTGGCCCAGCTTGTACTGCATGGCCACTGGATTGGTGCAGTTTTTCGGCGCCACCGGCTGGCCGGTCTTGGCCGCGGTGAGGGCCTGCTTGCGATCGGCCGCGCACCACACCGAAATCATGTCGGTGTAGTCCTGGCTGCCCAGGCCCATGCGCGGGAACGCGAGGTATTCCACGCTGATGCCGTTGCGGTTGAGCTCGGCGATGTCCTGGTGCAGCTTGCGGCAGTAGCCGCACTCGATATCGGTGAAAACGCTGACGGTGTACTTGGCATTGGGCGCGGCAAACACGATGCGTTCGGCCTTCGGCACCTGCGCCAGCAGCTTCTGCCGGTAGGCCAGCAGGCCGGCGCTGCTGACCGGTGCCTTGTTCTGGATGTCATAGGGCTGGGATTGCATCAGGTAGCGGCCGTCATCGGTGACGTACAGCACCTGCCCGCCCACCAGCACTTCGCGGAAGCCCGGGAACGGCGCGGCGCCGATGTAGTCCGGGGCGAACTTGGGGTCCAGCTTCTGCAGTGCGCTGCGCACCCGCGCATCGGCACTGCCGGCGGCAGGTGCGGCGGCGCTGGCGCCCTGGGTGGCGGCAGGCGCGGACGGTTGCTGCGCGCAGGCAGTCAGGCTGAGCGCACCGAAGAGGGCGGCAATGGCAACACGGAGCATCGAGCGTTCCGGGAGAAAAGAAGGTGACCGCGATTCTCGCACAGCCACCCCGGCGCACGGCTGGACCGCGGCGAAACGGGGCGTCCTGCCGGCCCTACCGCGGGGTCAGCCGCGCGGGTGATGCCGGGCATGCAGCTTCTGCAGGTGCTCGCGCGCCACCAGCGTGTAGATCTGGGTGGTGGACAGCGAGCTGTGGCCCAGCAGCATCTGCAGTGCCCGCAGGTCCGCGCCGTGGTTGAGCAGGTGGGTGGCGAAGCTGTGGCGCAGGCCGTGCGGGCTGATCCGCGCCGGGTCGATCCCGGCGACCACCGCATACTTCTTCACCAGCGCCCAGAACTGCTGGCGGCTGAGCGGGTGCAGCGACGGCTCCAGGAACATCGGCACGTTGCCATCGGCACCGGCCGGCACCGCGCGCTTGCCCGCCAGCAGCGGCCGCGACTGGGCCAGGTAGCGTTCCAGCCAATGCTGGGATTCCTCTCCCAG
>NZ_QAIW01000280.1:9661-19523 GCF_003061285.1 Stenotrophomonas sp. HMWF003
CGGCACCAGCCGCTCCTTGCTGCCCTTGCCGGTCACCCGCAGCACGCCCTGGCGCAGGTTGACCGCATTGGCCGGCAGCTGCACCAGCTCGCTCACGCGCAGGCCGGCGGCGTACATCAGCTCCAGCATCGCCCGGTCACGCAGGCCGATCGGCGTGTCGATGTCCGGCGCATCCAGCAGGGCCTCGATCTGGCTTTCGGCCAGCGCCTTGGGGAGCAGCCGCGGCAACCGCGGCGGATCCAGCAGTACGCTGGGGTCGTCGCTGCGCTGCCCACGGCGCAGTGCATCGGCGAAAAACGCGCGCAACGCCGACAACAGCCGCGCGGTGCTGCGCGGCGACCACCCATGCCGCGTACGCCAGGCCAGGTAGTCGAACAGGCCGGCCCGATCAATCGTTGCCAACCCGCCGCCCGCGCCATCGCGCCAGCGCGCCAGGCCCTCCAGGTCACGTCGATAGCTGTCCAGGCTGGCCTGCGCCAGGCCCTGCTCGGCCCAGATCGCATCGAGGAAGCGCTGGATCAGCGCGTTGTCGTCGTCGCGCAGCGGCGGCAGGTGCTGCACCAGCTGGCGGCGCAGTGCGGGGGTGGAGGTATCGGACATGCGGCCAGCATACGGAGCCGGACGCAGGGCGGCCATCGAACCGGCGCCGTGGCGCAGGTATGCTCGGCCCATGGCCACCACCACCGCTCCCGCTGCCGCCACCGATCGCCCCGCCAGCTTGCTGCTGTGGCGCCTGCTGGCGCTGCTCTACGACCTGTTCCCCGCGCTGGCGTTGTGGATGCTGGCGGGCACGCTGTTCACCGTGGGCTACACCCTCTCCGGCCACGCCGAGCGCGACAACATCGCCCCCTTCAGCGCGCTGCAGTGGCTGCTGTGGCTGTGCTGCTGGATCATCACCGGCCTGTACGCCACCCTCAGCTGGCGCCGCGGCGGCCAGACCCTGGGCATGCGCCCGTGGCGCCTGCAGGTCGTCACGGCCGACGGCACCGCCCCCACCGCCAGGCAACTATGGCTGCGCTACACCGTCGGCACCGTCTCGGTGCTGCTGGGCGGGCTCGGCCTGTGGTGGTCGCTGATCGACCGCCACCGCCTGACCTGGCACGACCGCGCCAGCGGCACGCGCCTGCGGCGCCTGCCGAAGCGTTGAACCGGTAGTGCCGGCCGCTGGCCGGCTCCAAATACCCCTGACGCATTACGGTAGTGCCGGCCGCTGGCCGGCTCCCGATACCGCGTGACATGTTCCGGTAGTGCCGGCCGCTGGCCGGCTCCCGATACCGCGTGGACATGTTCCGGTAGTGCCGGCCGCTGGCCGGCTCCCGATACCGCGTGACGAATTCCGTGGAGCCGGCCAGCGGCCGGCACTACCTGGGCGGCGCCGTTCCGGCCGCACACGCATGGTGTGGAAAAGCGACCCGCCCTGAAGCAGTTATCAGCACCATGAAGGCGCCGCCTTATCCCGACTTGCGCCGGAACAGCATCCCCGACACCACCAGCATCACGATCGGTGGCAGTGCGTAGGCAATGCGGTAATCGAACTTCAACGCACCGGCCATCCGCCCGAAGAACAACTGCAGCAGCCAGAAGCCCAGCGCGAACAGGATGCCCAGGAACAACCGCTTCCCCATCCCGCCGCTGCGCAGCGAACCGAACGCGAACGGCACCGCTGCCAGGCACAACGCCAGCACGTTCACCGGGTAGAACCACCGGCTCCAGTAGATGTCCTCGTAATCGCGCGCATCCAGCCCGTTGCGCTTGCGGTACTCGATGCTCGTGCGCAGGTCCGCCGCCCGCAGGTTGCGCGGCTTGGAAATGCCGCTGGCCAGCGCCGCCGCATCCAGCTGCGAATCCCACGGCTCGGACTCCACCGTCTCACGCGTTGCCGAGCGCTCCCCGAACGTATCCCGGCGCACCTTGTTCAACACCCAGCCCGTATCGCCGTGCTCGGCCGTGCCCGCGTAGGTCAACGATGCCAGCTTGCCGTCGTCGCCGATCTTGTACAGCCGCACATCGCGCAGCACCAGCTTGGTCCCACCGCCCGGCAGCAGCTGCTCGTCGCCCGCGCCCGCGTTGAGGAACGTATCGCCCTCGCGTGCCCACACGCCCGAATAGCGGGCCACCGCCATGTCGTTGCCCCACTTGGCGCTCATCCGGATGTCGTCGGCCCGGCTCTGCGCCCACGGCGCCAGCGTCTCGCCGGTCAACACCATCACCGCCGTCAGCAGCGACAGCGCGATCGCCACCGACGCACTCAGGCGCTTGCGCGACAGACCCAGCGCGCGCAGCGCGGTCAGCTCGGAGGTGGCCGCCAGCTGTCCCAGCCCCATCAGCGAACCGATCACCGCCGCCGTCGGAAAGAACGTGTAGGCCCGGCGCGGCACCGTGTACAGCACCCACGCGGCCGCATGGCCGATCGTGTAGCCGCCCTTGCCCACGTCCTTGAATTCACCGGAGAAGGCCATCACCACGTCCAGGCCCAGCAGCACCGCCCAGGTCAGCAGCACCGTGCCGAACACCGATCGGCCAAGATAAAGATCAAACCGCATCGGGCGAAACTTCATGCGGTCCTCCGCGGGCGCGACAGCTTGCCGTCACGCAGGTACATCCAGATCGCCAGCGCCAGCAGCGGCAGGCTCAGCCACCACAGACCGACACTGCCGGACAATTTGCCATCGGCGATCCAGCGCGTGCCGATGAACATCAGGTTCATGCCCACCAGGTAGGCCAGGAACGCCAGCATCATGCGCCCGTAGCGCTGCTGGCGCGGCGAACTGCGCGCCAGCGGCAGCGTCATCAACGCGAACGCCAGCGCGATCAGCGGCGGGGTGATGCGCGAATGCAGCTGCGCCTGCGCCGCCGGCCGCGCGTCGCCCAGCAGCTGGGTGGTCGGCAGCAGCTCGGGGTCGTCCTTCTGGCGGGTATCGGCGCCGTCGGGCATGGCCACGTCGTTGCGCGCGAAGGTCATCAGCTTGTAGTCCAGCGCACCGTTGGCCGGCCCTTCCACCTGGTGGCCGTCGTCCAGCTCCAGGTAGCGCTGGCGCTCGCCCTCGAAGAACATGCGGCCGTGGTCGGCCGACACCACCTCGATACGGTCGTCCTTCTGCCGCTGCAGGAACACCTTGCCCAGCCGGGTGCCGTCCGGCGATAGCGAGGACAGGTAGACCACCCCGCCGTTGTTGGGCAGGTTGGTGAACTTGCCCGACTCCAGCCCGGCCATGGCCACGCTGCGGTTGGCTTCCACGATCATGGTCTCGCTGGTGCGGTCGGCCCAGGGGCCCAGCCACAGCGAGCACAGGGCGATCAGGCCCACCACCGGCACCACCAGCATCAGGACCGGGCGCAGCAGCCGTTTGGGCCCCACCCCGATGGCGGTCAGCACCGCCATTTCCGAGTCCCGGTAGAGCCGGGCGGTGGCCAGCAGCAGGCCCAGCATCAGCGCCAGCGGCAGGATCAGCGGCATGTAGACGATGAACTGCAGGCCCAGCTGCGAGAACAGCAGGCGGGCCGGTACGCGGCCGTCGGCGATATTGCCGAGGATGTCCACCAGGACACCACCGACGCTTACCACCAGCAGCACGATCAAAGTGGCCAGGAAACTCTGGACGAAATCACGCAGGAGATAGCGATCGAGCTTCGACATGGGGCGGTGGTTTAAACTCTCGGATTCGTTCGCGGTGCTGCCCAGTCTACTGACGGGACGTAAACAGCTCGCGATTGTACGGATTTGCCAACGGAATCTGATCAATGGCCCTGGAATTCACCCTGAACCACGCAACGCCGGCCTCGGCCGCGTTCGATTGCGTCATCGTCGGCGCCTACGCCGACCAGACCCTGAGCCCGGCGGCACAGGCCCTGGACACCGCTTCCGGCGGTCGCCTGACGGCCCTGGTGGCCCGCGGCGACGTGGGCGGCAAGACCGGCAACACCACGCTGCTGCACGACCTGCCGGGCGTCACCGCCCCGCGCGTGCTGGTGGTGGGGCTGGGCGAACCGGCCAAGTTCGGCGTGCCGCAGTACCTCAAGGCCGTGGGCGATGCCAGCCGCGCCCTGAAGAGCGGGGTCAACCACCACGCGCTGTTCACCCTGACCGAGCTTGAGGTCAAGGGCCGCGATGCCGCCTGGAACATCCGCCAGGCCATCATCACCGCCGACCACGCCGCCTACCGCTACAGCGCCACCCTGGGCAAGAAGAAGGCCGACGAACCCGGCCTGACCCAGCTGGCCATCGCCGGTACCGACGCCCAGGCCCTGGCCCAGGGCCAGGCCATCGCCGCCGGTGTGCAGTACGCCCGCGAGCTGGGCAACCTGCCGCCGAACCTGTGCACCCCGGCCTACCTGGCCGAGTCCTCGGTCGCCTTCGCCCAGGCCCACGCCGGTGCCGAGGCGGAGATCCTGGACGAGCACCAGATGGAAGCGCTGGGCATGGGCTCGCTGCTGGCCGTGGCCCGTGGCTCGGCCAACCGCCCGCGCCTGGTGGTACTGAAGTGGAGCAACGGCGGCGACGCCAAGCCGTACGTGCTGGTCGGCAAGGGCATCACCTTCGACACCGGTGGCGTCAACCTGAAGACCCAGGGCGGCATCGAAGAGATGAAGTACGACATGTGCGGTGGCGCCAACGTCATCGGCACCTTCGTCGCGGCGGTCACCGCCAGGCTGCCGTTGAACCTGGTGGTGGTGGTGCCGGCGGTGGAAAACGCCATCGACGGCAATGCCTACCGTCCGTCGGACGTGATCACCTCGATGTCGGGCAAGACCATCGAAGTGGGCAACACCGACGCCGAAGGCCGCCTGATCCTGTGCGACGCCCTTACCTACGCGCAGCGCTTCGAGCCGGCCGCGCTGGTCGACGTGGCCACCCTCACCGGTGCCTGCATGGTCGCGCTGGGCCACCAGACCGCCGGCCTGATGACCAAGCACGACGACCTGGCCAATGAACTGCTGGCCGCCGGCGAACACGTGTTCGACCGCGCCTGGCGCCTGCCGCTGTGGGACGAGTACCAGCCGATGCTGGATTCCAGCTTCGCCGACGTCTACAACATCGGCGGCCGCTGGGCCGGCGCGATCACCGCGGGCTGCTTCCTGTCGCGCTTCGCCGAAGGCCAGCGCTGGGCCCACCTGGACATCGCCGGCGTGGCCAGCGACGAAGGCAAGCGCGGCATGGCTACCGGTCGCCCGGTTGGCCTGCTCAGCCAGTGGCTGCTGGACCAGGTCGCCCGCGCCTGATGCCCTGCCCGATCGGGGTGGCCTGAGCGCCGCCCCGATCCCGCCCGGCCTGCTGCCGGGCCTTCCCTTTCGCTCCTGGCCTGCCCATGTCCCGTGCTGATTTCTACCTGATCGCCAAGCCCCGCTTCCTGACCGAGCCGCTGCGCCTGGTCTGCGAGCTGGCCCGCAAGGCCAACGACGCCGGGCTGTTCACCCTGGTACTGGCACGCGACCAGGCCCAGGCCGAGGAGCTGGACGAGCTGCTGTGGGCATTCGACGCCGAGGCCTATATCCCGCACCAGATCGCCGGTGAGGACATGGACGAGGAAGAGGCGCTGGTGCTGATCGCCGTGCCCGGCACGCCGGCCCCGGCGCGTCCGCTGGTGATCAACCTGCGCGACGACCCGTACCTGGCCGAGTGCGACCGGGTACTGGAAGTGGTGCCGGCCGACCCCGAAGCGCGCGAACCGCTGCGCGAGCGCTGGCGCCAGTACAAGGCGCTGGGCTTTGACCTGAACAAGTACGACATGTAACCCGCGCGGCGGCCGCCGCGGCGCCGCCACCGAACCCGGAGACCCTTGATGCGCCTGTTGATCGCCCTGATCTTTCCCTGGTTCGCCTTCTTCACCATTGGCCGCCCGTTCGCAGGCATTCTCTGCCTGATCCTGCAGATCACGCTCATTGGCTGGCTCCCGGCCGCGATCTGGGCCGCCTACGCGGTTTCGCAGTTCCATACCGACCAGAAGATCCAGCGCGCCCTCGGGCGCTGATGTTCCGGCACCCCCACCTCCCGTCTTCGATCCTGGTTCCCGCATGACCCAACTCGCCTCCAGCTACGACCCCAAAACCTTCGAAACCGCGCTCTACGACGCGTGGGAGAAGGCCGGCCATTTCAAGCCGTCCGGCAAGGGCGAGCCGTACACCGTGCTGCTGCCGCCGCCGAACGTGACCGGCACGCTGCACATGGGCCATGCCTTCCAGCAGACCCTGATGGACGCGCTGGTGCGCTACCACCGCATGCGCGGCTACGACACGCTGTGGCAGGTGGGTACCGACCACGCCGGCATCGCCACCGAAATGGTGGTCAGCCGCAACCTGGCGCTGGAAGGCAAGGGCGAAACCCGCGATTCGCTGGGCCGCGAGGGCTTCATCGAGAAGGTGTGGGAATGGAAGGCGCAGTCCGGTGACACCATCGAGCGCCAGATGCGCCGCCTGGGCACCTCCAGCGACTGGTCGCGCAGCACCTTCACCATGGACCCGCAGCCCTCCGAGGCGGTGGTGGAAGCCTTCGTGCGCTGGCACGAACAGGGCCTGATCTACCGCGGCCAGCGCCTGGTCAACTGGGACCCGGTGCTGAAGACCGCCATTTCCGACCTGGAAGTGGAGAGCGTGGAAGAAGACGGCTTCCTGTGGTCGATCAGCTACCCGCTGGCCGATGGCAGCGGCACGCTGACCGTGGCCACCACCCGGCCGGAAACCATGCTGGGCGACACCGCGGTGATGGTGCACCCCGAAGACGAGCGCTACGCGCACCTGATCGGCAAGATGGTCAAGCTGCCGCTGACCGACCGCGAAATCCCGGTGATCGCCGATGACTACGTGGACCGCGAGTTCGGTACCGGCGTGGTCAAGGTCACCCCCGCGCACGACTTCAACGATTACCAGGTGGGCGTGCGCCACAACCTGCCGATGATCAACCTGTTCACCCCGGTGGCCGCGATCAACGACAACGCGCCGGAGAAATACCGCGGGCTGGACCGTTACGAAGCGCGCAAGGTGATCCTGGCCGAGCTGGAAGACCTGGGCATCCTGGTCGAAACCAAGCCGCACAAGCTGCAGGTGCCGCGCGGCGACCGCACCCAGCAGGTGATCGAGCCCTACCTCACCGACCAGTGGTTCGTGAAGATGGACGTGCTGGCCAAGCGCGGCCTGGAGCTGGTGGAGAACGGCAGCATCCAGTTCGTCCCGGCCAACTGGATCAACACCTACCGCCACTGGATGGAGAACATCCAGGACTGGTGCATCAGCCGCCAGCTGTGGTGGGGCCACCGCATCCCGGCGTGGTTCGACGACGCGGGCACCTGTTACGTCGGCCGCGACGAGGCCGATGCGCGCGCGCGCAACAACCTCGGCGCCGACGTCGCCCTGCACCAGGACAGCGACGTGCTGGAAACCTGGTTCTCCTCGCAGCTGTGGCCGTTCTCCACGCTGGGCTGGCCCAACGAACAGGCGATGGCCGAGCGCGGGTTCGAGCGCTACCTGCCGTCGGCGGTGCTGGTCACCGGCTTTGACATCATTTTCTTCTGGGTGGCCCGCATGATCATGGCCACCGACAGCTTCACCGGGAAGATTCCGTTCAAGGACATCTACATGACCGGCCTGATCCGCGACGCGCAGGGTCAGAAGATGTCCAAGTCCAAGGGCAACGTGCTCGACCCGCTGGACATCATCGACGGCATCTCGCTGGAAGACCTGGTTGCCAAGCGCACCACCGGGCTGATGAAGCCCAAGGATGCGCCGAAGATCGAGAAGGCCACGCGCAAGGAATTCCCCGACGGCATCATTGCCCACGGTGCCGACGCGCTGCGCTTCACCATCGCCGCGCTGGCCACGCACGGCCGCGACATCAAGTTCGACATGAGCCGCGCCGAGGGCTACAAGAACTTCTGCAACAAGCTGTGGAACGCCAGCCGCTTCACCCTGATGAACACCGAGGGCAGCAGCGTCACCGGCGTGCCGCAGCCGCGCACCGATGCCGAGCGCTGGATCCTGGCGCGCCTGGCGGCGGTGTCGGCCGAGGCACAGGCGCACTACGCCAACTACCGGTTCGACCTGCTGGCGCAGTGCCTGTATGAGTTTGCCTGGAACGAGTTCTGCGACTGGTTCCTGGAACTGACCAAGCCGGCGCTCAACGGTGACAACGCCGACGACGCGGTCAGCACCCGCCACACCCTGCTGTACGTGCTGGAAGCGCTGCTGCGCCTGCTGCACCCGCTGATCCCGTTCGTCACCGAGCAGCTGTGGCGCCAGGTGGCCCCGCGCCTGGGCCTGGTCGACGACACCCTGTCGCTGCGTCCGTATCCGACGGCGGACGAATTCGCGGGCGATTTCGCCCGTGCCGAAGCCGACGTCGAATGGCTCAAGGGCATGGTCAACGCGTTGCGCCGCGTGCGCAGCGAATTGAACGTGCCGCCGGCCAAGCAGGTCACGCTGCTGCTGCAGGGCGGCACCGCCGACGACCGCACCCGCGTGGCGCGCTTCACGGCCTCGCTGTCGTTCCTGCTGAAGCTGGCGCGCATCGACTGGCTGGCCGACGCGGCCGATACCCCGCCGTCGGCGGCCGCCATCGTCGGTGAGCTGAAGCTGCTGGTGCCGTTGGAAGGCCTGGTCGACCTGGGTGCCGAGCGCGCCCGCCTGGACAAGGAAATTGCCCGGGTGGAGTCGGAGAAGGAGAAGAGCCAGACCAAGCTGGCCAAGTTCACCGACAAGGTGCCGGCTGCGGTGGTCGAGCAGGAACGCGTGCGCCTGGTGGAGTGGACCGCGCAGCTGGCGGGCCTGGTCGAACAGCGCGCGAAGTTGTAACGCGGCGGTGGTTGTTGGGGGTACCGACCAACGGTCGGTACCTGCCGCGTGGTGCGTGCAGCCACCCATGGGGTGGCTCTACCACGGCATGATGGGTGTTCGTCCATGGAAGGCTTGCCTGCCGACACGATGTCCCTCTCCATTTTCTGTACGGTGCTGTTCGCCGCCCTGCTGCATGCCAGCTGGAATGCGATCGTCAAACGCGGCAGCGATACGCTGCTGACCACGATCCTGGTCACCGGCTCGGCGGCGCTGATCGCGGCCGTCGTGCTGCCGTTCGTGCCCGCGCCATCGCCACGCAGCTGGCCCTGGCTGGCCGCCTCCACGGTCTTGCAGGTCCTCTACTACGTCCTGGTCGCGCGCACTTACCGGGTGACCGACATGAGCGCGTCCTACCCGCTGATGCGCGGCTGCGCACCGATCCTGGTGGCGCTGGTGGGCACGCTGTTCCTGGGCGAACGCCTGCCTGCGGTTGCGTGGGGCGGTATCGCGCTGATCTGTGCCGGCATCCTGTGCATGGCACGCGGCGGCGCACGCCAGCACCTGTGGCTGCCGTTGCTCAATGCCGGGGTGATCGCCACCTACACGCTGGTCGATGCATGGGGCGCGCGCCAGTCCGGCGCGGCGCTCGGCTACACGCTGTGGCTGTTCCTGTTGTCCGGGCTGCCGCTGCCGGTGTGGGCGGTGTGCACGCGTGCGCCCCGGCTGTGGGCCTATGCCCGCGGCAACTGGGGCTTCGGCGTGGTCGGCGGGATCGGCACGCTGACCTCGTATGGACTGGCGCTGTGGGCCATGACTGTCGCACCGGTGGCGATGATTTCGGCGCTGCGCGAAACCTCGATCCTGTTCGGCATCCTGATCTCCGCATTCGTCCTGCACGAGCGGGTAACGCGGGCGCGCTGGATCGCGGCGGGGTTGATCGTTGCGGGCGCGGCGGTGTTGCGGATGGCGTGAGGGTGGCGCCACGGGTGGCGGCCCGGGTTCGGCGTTGTGGGCAGCCGACCAACGGTCGACTGCGTTGCGCGGTTACAACGGCGGCATGGTCTGGATGTCGTCGTCCACCAGTTCCATCGCCATCACC
>NZ_QAIW01000281.1:0-1322 GCF_003061285.1 Stenotrophomonas sp. HMWF003
GCCCAAGATGATTGAACGACCCGGCGTACCGCGCGGTGCCGGTGTCGATGCTGAGCGCATGCAGCGCCTCGTACTGGGCCAGCATCGGTACGCCGTAGACATACGCCTCGCGCGCGATTGCACGGATGTCAGGTGCTGCTGCGTCGTCTGCACCTGTGCTGCGCGCGCCGGTCGTGCTGGCCTGCAGCGACGCGGCCGGGCGGCAGGCCAGCGTGGCCAGCCCGGTGGCACCGAGCGCCACCAGCGTGGCCAGGCGCAGCAGTCGCATGATCGGTGTCTCCTTGGCGCGGTCCGGCGCGTGCGGGCTATTCGGGGAACACGAGGGTGACGATGAGGCGCCCGGTCCAGCGGTTGGCGTACTGCGGCCGGTCCACGTTGTAGAACCCGCCCAGGCCCACGCTCACCGGGGTGTGGCCCAGGTGCATCACCTTGGAGACGGTCGCGCCGAGGGGCACGGTCCAGGCATCGCCGCTGGCCGCTTTCCAGTTGTAGCTGGTCTCCGAGGTGAAGCTGAGCGACCAGCCGTTGGGCAGGTTGCGGGTCACGAAGGGCTGCACGCTGGTGCTGCTGACATCCTCGCGATCCCCATCGCCCCCCACCGACCACACGTGGTTGGCCAGCGCACCCACCGTCCACGCGCGTGTCTTGTGGACCAGGATGAAGGCCGGCCCGAGCGAATACTTTCCCGTGCCCAGGCTGTCGTGGGAGGCGGTGTCCAGCAGCGCGGCGGCGCCGAAGCCGATCTCGGTGCCGTGCGCCTCGGCGGCGGTTTTGGGGATGTAGTAACCCTGCACGAACAGGTCGCCGCTGCCGTGCTTGCGCTCGGGAAACTGGTTCCAGCTCAACGGCAGGATCGGCCGCAGGATGAACTTGCCGTTCTCGCCGACGAATGGAATCACCGGCTGGATCTTCAACTGCTGGTTGTGGAAATCGCCGCCGGGGCCTGCCGAGCCCAGGTAGTTGTACTGGAACGGCACCGACACCAGGGCCGCGCCGGGATCGGCCAGCTTGCGGGCGATGTCGTCGGTCGAACCGCCGCCGGCCGACTGGGCGATCGCCATCGCCGGCCACAGCAGGCCCAGTGCGATGCCGCAGGCGAGCCTGCGCAGGCACCTCATCGCGGCGCGTCCACGACAACGTACTGCACCGTGGTGCCGACATAACGTGGCTGGTACCACGCGTTGTCGCACTGCTGGTAGCCGATGCCGTTGACGACCACCGTGGTGCAGCTCGGCGGCAGCGCGTAGGCGATGGACCCGATCACCGCCGAGGTGACCGCGACGCCGGCGGTGAACGCGGCGGCATCCCAGAACGGATGGTCC
>NZ_QAIW01000282.1:0-7804 GCF_003061285.1 Stenotrophomonas sp. HMWF003
CGGCGGCCTGGGCGAGCAACGGGGATGCCGCCAATGCGGCAGTGCCGACAGCGGCAGCGGAAAGAAACTGGCGACGTGCGTTCACAACGACTCCTGCAGGGCGGACCAGTGCCCACCCTCGCATTCACGCGGTGCACGCCATGCGTGGACGGCGTCAACACGACGGCAACGGCGGCCTAACGGGTCGTGGCAGCCGCGTCGTGTGGCCCCTCGCCTTGTGCCTGCATGGTGCGCAGGGCCGTATCGATGCGCTGCTGCACGATGCGTTCTTCGTCGCTCAACGGTCGCGCAATCAAGGTGCGCCCGTCCACCACGAGGCCAGCCACCGTGCCATCCGCGGCGGTATCGCAGCGGGCACGGACTTCCTGCAGTTCACCGCTGAGACGGACGAACTTCAGCCCATCCCCCGGCCGCCATTCGAACGTGTGGCCATCGGCCTGATAGCGCCGCGCGGGAATCCGTGGCACCTGCGCGCCGTCGGCGATCGATGCCGTACGCAGGATCACCCCCTCGCATACCTGAAAGGCACGCACCTCGCCCGGTGCCGGTGAACCGGCCGCCGCCAGCGCCATGATCAATGCCACGCCCTGCACCATGTTTCTGCTCCCTGGATGCTGTCGGGGCAGTGTGCCACGGCCTCGCTGCACGCCCTGCACGCGGGCGCCTGCAGCACCCCGGCGCACTGGCCGGGGTGCCGCGCTTCATCAGAACTTGTAGTTGAGGGTCAGCCGCACGTTGCGCGGTTCGCCCCAGGTGTAGGTGCTGTACCAGCTGAAGATCGTGTAGTAATGCTTGTCCAGCAGGTTGTTGACGTTGAGCGTGGCCGACAGCTGGTCGTTGAACTCATACCGCGCCATCGCGTCCAGCAGCCAGTACGGCTCGGTGCGATGCACCAGGCTGGCACCGTTGGCCGGGTTGGTGATGGTGCCGAAGGTGCTGCCCTGCCAGCGCGCACCGCCGCCCACGCTCCAGCCCTGCAGCGCGCCGCCCTGCAGGCGGTAGCTGGTGTGCAGGCTGAACTGGTCTTCCGGCTCCAGCGTGGAGACCTTGACCGACTGCTGCCGCGCGATCTTGTGCGCGTAGCCGCCCTGGACCTGCCAGCCCGGCGCCACCTGGCCGGACATCTCCAGCTCGTAGCCCTTGGTGCGCACGCCCATCAGCCCGCGGTAGGCGATGCCGCCGCTGGGGGTACGGCCCCCGGTGGGTTCGGCGTAGTTGTCCTGGTCGAGCTGGAACACCGCCGCACTGGCGTTGAAGCGGCCCTCCAGGAACTCCGCCTTCAGGCCCGCCTCGTAGCTGCGCCCTTCCATCGGGTCGAGCGTCTTGCCCTGCTCGTCCTGGTTGCCCTGCGGCTTGAAGATGGTGCTGTAGCTGGCGAACACCGAGAAGTTGCGGTTGAGGTCGTAGACCACGCCTGCGTACGGCACGATCACGCCGCTTTCGTCGGTGTCGGGCGATTTATAGTTGGCGATGCGGCTGCCGAGGATCAGCTTCAACGGATCGGCCAGGTCGAAACGGCCCACCACGTAGGCACCGCTCTCGCGGGTCACCTGGTTGTCGCCGTAGCCCCACTGCCAGTCCGGCTCGGGCACGTTGCCGGCCCAGCTGTAGTAGTCGGCGACATCGGTCACGTAGCCCGGCTGCGGCGAGTAGCCGTTGTTGATCCAATGCTTGCGCGACACGCTGCCACCGACCACCAGTTCGTGCTCGCGCCCGAACCACTGGAACTTCCCACTGACATACAGATCGGCCGCGTTGCTGGTGGTCTCGCCGACGTACTTGCCGACCCACATGCTTACGCCCTCACCGGTCACCGGGTCGGGATTGCCGCCGGCGGCTGCACCGAGCGGGGCGTCGTAGCCATTGACCTGGTGGTTGAGCTGCAGCTTGGCCACCCAGTCGTTGCCGAAGGTGTGCTCCAGCGTGGCGAAGGCGGTGCGGCTGTACTGGCCCCAGCTGCTCCAGCGGGCGCCGTTGTTGAACGAGCGCGGCATGTCGTTGAAGGCGCCGGTACTGTCCAGCAGCGGGATGCCGCCCCAGCTGGAGCCCTGCGGGTCGCTGTCCTGGTAGTCGGCCCCGACGGTGAGCAGCGTGCTGTCGTCGATGTCGGCCTCCAGGATGCCGTAGAACACCTGGTTGCTGCGCTGGTAATGGTCAACATTGGAATGCTTGTCCTGGTAGGCCCCGACCACGCGGCCACGCACGCGGCCACTTTCGGTCAGCGGCCCGCCCACATCCACCTCGGCGCGGTAGGTGTCCCACGACCCCACGCCCAGCGTGGCGCTGCCGGCCAGTGCGCGGGTCGGCTTCTTGCGCACCAGGTTGATGGTCGCGCCGGGGTCGCCCATGCCGGTGAGCAGGCCGGTGGCGCCCTTGAGCACTTCCACGCGGTCGTAGATGGCCATGTCGCTGAGCGTGTTGCCGGCCGAATAGGCCGAGTCACGCGCCATCGGAATGCCGTCGTACTGGAAGTTCTGCACCGCGAAGCCGCGCGCGTAGTACTCGGTGCGTTCGCTGTCGTAGGTGACGATGCTGATGCCCGGGGTGACCTTCATGACATCGTCGATGCCGTTGAGCGCGAAGTCGTTCATCTCCTGCCGGGTGATGACGCTGATCGACTGCGGCGTCTGCCGCGGGCTCAGCACCAGCCGGGTCGCGGTGGCGATCGTGCCCGGCGTGTACGAATCACTGCCTTCGGTGACGGTGCCCAGCTGATTGGCGGTGACCTGCACGGTCTGCAGCGTCTGCGCCGCGTCATCCCTCGGCGGCGCAGGCGCATCGTCTGCCTGTGCGGACGTGGCGAACACGGCAAGGCCGAGTGCACTGGCCAGCGCCAGGCTCAGCGGGGACATCGACGGCGACGGCGCAGTGCGACCGGCGCGGGTGGGGACAACACGGAACGAAGCAACGGACACGGCAACGCCTCCAGCAAGGAAAGAAGTCCTCTGGCGGCGGCTGGAGGGAAAGGGGGATCGAAGGCTGCAACGCCTTCAGTGCGGCGCGATTCTACTCGCGCAACCGGTCGCTGTCGCGGTTCCCGGTGGCGCCGCGTGTTGCAGGCCCGTCACCGGCCGCCGCGCGTGGCCGGGCAGGAAATTAGCAAAACTACTAACTCACCGGTAGACTGTGTGCCGGCATGCGTCTCCGCTGCGCATGCACTCACAACGGCCGACGAGGCACGCACATGATCGATTTTTCCCCCGCCCAGCGCGGCGGCCTTCCGCCCTTGACCGGCACCCGCTGGCCGATCCGGTGCGGCCATGGCTTTTCCGCCGAAGAACTGGCGCAGCTGCGCGACGGCCTGTGGCCCCGCGCAAGCGACGACCGCTGGGCGGTGTGGCTGGACGGCAGCACCTTGCGGTGCTGGCGCGCGGTGACCAGCGGCTGCATCTACGAAAGCGTGATCGTCATGGCCGACGACGGCAGCGGTACCGCCGTGGTGCTGGATGTGCTGGACGATGCGGCGCAGTACCAGCGCGCCAGCACCGACAGCGCCGAACTGGAGCGCTTCGAAGGCGTGGTGCGGATGGCGCTGGCGCAGGCACGCGCCGCGTAATCACCGGGCGGCGCGGAAGGCGTGCCGGGTCAGGCGATCAGGCCGCCCGGCGCGGCCGGCGCATCCTGCAGCCCGGCCAGGGCCTGCTGCAGTTCGCGCATCCGGAACGGTTTCTGCAACCCATGCCGTGCCCGCAGGTTCGGCGGGATCGCGGTGCCGTCATAGCCGGTGACGAACATGTAGGGAATGCCACGCGCCTCCAGCGCTTCGGCAATCGGGAACGACGGAGTACCGCCGAGGTTCACGTCGAGCATGGCGCAATCGATGCCGCCCCGCTGCAGGGCGGCCAGCGCAGCATCGACGCTGGCGGCCACCGCCGCTACCTCATACCCGAGTTCGATCAGGGAGTCTTCGACCATCATCGCCACCAGCGATTCGTCTTCGACCAACAGGACACGCGCCTTCATGGGTAAACCTCGTGTGCATCATCAGGCAGGGGGATCGTAACGCGGAACGTGACGCCCTCGGGGTCAAAGGCCAGGTCCACCGCTCCCCCCATGTCATGTTGGAGCCCGCGTTCGAGCAACCGTGAACCAAAACCGCGCTGGGCCGGCGGCTGTACCTGCGGGCCGCCCCGCTCGCGCCACACCAGCTCCAGCACCTCACCCTCGCCGCTGTGGTGACGCTGCCAGGCAATATGCACCGACCCGTGTGGCGTGGACAACGCGCCATGCCGCAACGCGTTGGCACACAACTCGTGCAGCGCCATGGCCAGGGCCATCGCACGGCGCGGGTCGATGCGGCACGGTTCGCCCTGCACGTCGAACTGACGTGCATCGAACCGGCCCTGGGCGGCAAGTCCGCGGGCCAGCTCGGCGACGTCGGCACTGTGCCAGTTCTCACGGGTCAGCATGTCGTGCGCGCTGGCCAGCGCCAGCAGGCGCTCTTCGATCTTGCCGCAGGCGTCGTCCATGCCATCGGCATTGGCGAAGGTCTGCCGCGCGATCGACTGCACCGTGGCCAGCGTGTTCTTGACCCGGTGGTTCAATTCGTTGACCAGCAACTGCAGGTGCTGCGCATGGCGGGTGCGCTCGGTGATGTCGCGGGTGCTCCCGGCAATGGCTTCGACCTGGCCGTCCGGCCCGAACACCGGCGTAAAGATGTAGTCGTAGACCCGGGTGCCTTCGGTGGTGTGCGGGAACGGCACCTCGCCACGCACCGGCCGCCGGGTGGCGATCACCTGCTCGATCTCGTCGTCATGCATGGCCGCATGCCAGGGCGCATAGCCCAGCTCCAGGCAGGTCTTGCCGGCCGCCTCCTCCCAACGCATGCCCCACATGTCCAGCAATGCCTTGTTGGCATAGATGAAACGGTGCTGCAGGTCGAAGACATACGACAGGTCGGGCGTGGCCTGCAGGAGGGCCTCGTAGATGCGCCACTTGGCAGTGTCGTGTTCGTGCAGCACAGGGGAGGCAATCGGCGGGGCGGGTGAAGACCATAGTGGTCCACCCGTGAAAAACGGGTCAGCGCAGCGCGCCTGCGTTCATCCTGCAGGCGGCGGCTTGCCGGCGTACGCCGCCAGCCGGCGACCGATGCCCAGTGCCTCCGGCACCTCAGCGCGGACGCGCGCCTGCGGCAAGGAGCAGCGCCTCGATCTGGCGGTAGCCGCGCTGGCGCGCATGCTGCAGCGGGGTCGTGCCCTCGCCATCGGACAGGTTCACGTCGGCCTTGGCCGCAATGAGCTGGCGGACGATCTGCACATGCCGAGGCCCGCCATCGCTCAGGATGATCGCCTCCAACAACGCCGTCCACTGCAGGGTGTTGACGTGATCGACGTCGACGCCTGCCGCGATCAGCGTCGCCACGGCCTCCACATGGCCGCGCTCCGCGGCCGGAATGAGCGCGGTGCCACCGTAACGGTTCGTGCTTTTCAGGTCCGCGCCCGCGGCCAGCGTGGCGCGCAGGATCTCCAGGTGCCCGCGGGCGCCGGCGTACAGGTACGGGCTGTCCTGGATGGCATCCTTTGCGTTCACGTCGGCACCGGCCTGGATCAGGGCACGCGCGGCCTCCACGTGGTTGTGGTGGGTGGCGACCAGCAACGGCGTGGCCTTTGCCGCGTTGCGTGCATCCACCGGAGCCCCTTGGCCCAGCAGCGTACGCACCGTCGCGGCATCCCCCTTTTCCGCGGCCCGATGCAGCCGCTCATCCAGCGAGGCGGCACTGATCGGCGGGACCACGCCCGTGAACATGCCCATGACCATCCAGCAACGCAGCGCCATCCGTCCCATCGAAATTTTCCTGCTCCTGATACGGCCACGTCCCGCAGGACGCATTGGACAACGACCGTAGCCGAGCCGGCGGACAGGCACCAATGAAGAATCGTGATCGCCTTCATTTGCCCAGCGAATACGACGAGGGCCCGTGGATGCGCTCCCCGGCCCTCACCGCCCTGCTTGCTGCGCATGGGGCGGGACAGCAGCCGGGCGGATTCGCAGACAAAAAAAAGCCCCTGAGCGTGCGCTCAGGGGCTTTTCTACAACTGGCGGAGCGGGAGGGATTCGAACCCTCGATAGAGTTTTAAGCCCTATACTCCCTTAGCAGGGGAGCCCCTTCAGCCACTCGGGCACCGCTCCAGTGTTCTGGTTCCGCCGCTGCGTTGAATCATCTCAGCGGGGGCGCGAATAATAACGTTTTCCGCGCCCGAAGGTAAAGCCTTAATCCGAAGAATTTTCACTTCCGGATGCATTGGGCTCATCGCCGCGCTGGATCCGCTGGTAAATCTCTTCGCGGTGCACGGCCACATCCTTTGGAGCAGTGATACCGATACGCACCTGGTTGCCCTTGACGCCGAGCACGGTCACGCTGACCGAATCACCGATCATCAAGGTTTCGCCTACGCGGCGAGTCAGGATCAACATTTTTGCAAGTCTCCAGGGAACCGGTGGATCTTCCCCACCGGCTCGGCGCCCAGCCAAGGAACGCCACACGACAAAGGGAAAGGATTAGCCATAGTACCGTCAGGCCTCCCGCCCCTTCAAGGAGCAGGAAGCTTCAGGTGTTCAGATACGGGGGGTGACCCAGTCGACAACGGCGGCGAGTGCAGAAGCAAGGGCGGGCCCGTCCTCGCCACCACCCTGGGCGAGATCCGGGCGGCCGCCGCCCTTGCCCCCGATCTGACTGGCGATATGGGCCAACAGTTCCCCGGCCTTGACCTTGCCCATTGCACTGCCGTTCACGCCCGCGACCAGGGCTGCCTTGCCGTCCTGGGTGCCGGCCAGCACGATCACCGCGTTGCCCAGTTGCTGCTTGAGGCGGTCGATTGCGTCACGAAGCGCCTTGGCATCGAAGCCTTCCAGGCGCGCGGCCAGGATCTTGATGCCGTTGACCTCGACCGCCGACGCGCCGAGGTCGGCGGTAGCGCCTGCGGCCTGCTTGGCCTTCAATGCGTCCAGTTCGCGTTCCAGCTTCTTCTGGCGCTCGCCAAGCTGGCGGATCTTCTCCACCACGTCGCCGGCATTGCCGCCGAGCAGCGTCGCCGCTTCGCCCAGCACGGCCTCTTCGTGGGCCACGTAATCCAGCGCGCCCTGCCCGGTCACCGCTTCAATGCGGCGCACGCCCGAGGACACACCCCCTTCGGAGGTGATCTTGAACAGGCCGATGTCACCGGTGCGGCCCACGTGGGTGCCACCGCACAGTTCGGTGGAGTAGTCGCCCATCTTCAGCACGCGCACGTTCTCGCCATACTTCTCGCCGAACAGCGCCATCGCGCCGAAGTCCAGCGCTTCCTGCATGGCCATGTTGTGCACTTCGACGGCGTTGTTGGCCCGCACCTGCGCATTGACCTTGCGCTCGACGACCGCCAGGTCCTCGGCGCTGATCGGCGCGAAGTGCGCAAAGTCGAAGCGCAGACGGTCCGGCGCCACCAGCGAGCCCTTCTGCTGCACGTGGGTGCCCAGCACTTCGCGCAGGGCGGCGTGCAGCAGGTGGGTGGCGGAGTGGTTGAGGATGGTGGCGCCGCGTCGCTCGCCATCGACCTGGCCACGCAGCACATCGCCCACCTTCAGGCTGCCCTGGGTGATCGTGCCGACGTGACCATGGAACTGGCCCGCGAACTTCTGGGTGTCGCTGACCTGTACCTGCCCGCCCGCACCGGCAAGTTCGCCGGTGTCGCCGACCTGGCCGCCGGATTCGGCGTAGAACGGGGTCTGGTCGGTGATCACGATCACCTCGTCACCCGCCTGCGCCGCGTCCACCGGGCGACCGTCCTTGAGCACGGCCAGCACCGTCAGGCCGTCGGCCTGCAGGCGG
>NZ_QAIW01000282.1:7824-13959 GCF_003061285.1 Stenotrophomonas sp. HMWF003
GTCCATGGCGGCGTTGAAGCCATCCATGTCCACGGTCATGTCACGCTCGCGGGCGATGTCGGCGGTCAGGTCGACCGGGAAGCCGTAGGTGTCGTACAGGCGGAAGGCATCCAGGCCCGGGATCACGCCGTCGCTGACCTTGGCCGCGACGTCGTCGAAGATCTTCATGCCCGAATCAAGGGTTTCAGCGAAACGCTCTTCCTCGGCCTGCAGTGCGCGCACCACGGTGTCGGCCTGGGCCGGCAGTTCCGGATAGGCCACGCCCATCTGCTCGACCAGGGTCGGCACCAGCTTGCTGAAGAACGGCTGGCGCACGCCCAGCATCCAGCCATGGCGCAGCGCGCGGCGGATGATCCGGCGCAGCACGTAGCCACGACCTTCGTTGGACGGCAGCACGCCATCGACGATCAGGAACGAACAGGCCCGGATATGGTCGGCGATGACACGCAGCGACTTGTTCTCCAGGTCGGCCATGCCGGTCAGTTCGCTGGCCTTGCGGATCAGCGCCTGGAACAGGTCGATTTCATAGTTGGTGTGCACGTGCTGCAGGATCGCGGCGAGGCGCTCCAGGCCCATGCCGGTGTCCACGCAGGGCGCCGGCAGCGGCACAAGGGTGCCGTCGGGCTGGCGATCGAACTGCATGAACACCAGATTCCAGATTTCAATGAAGCGGTCGCCGTCTTCGTCCGGCGAGCCCGGGGGACCGCCGGCGATGTGGTCGCCGTGGTCATAGAAGATCTCGGTGCACGGGCCGCACGGGCCGGTTTCAGCCATCTGCCAGAAGTTGTCCGACGCGAACGGTGCACCCTTGTTGTCGCCGATGCGCACGATGCGCGCTTCCGGGATGCCGATCATGTCGCGCCACAGCGCGTAGGCCTCGTCATCGGTCTGGTAGACCGTGACCAGCAGGCGGTCGGCCGGCAGCTTCCAGACCTGGGTCAGCAGCTCCCAGGCCCAGGCAATGGCGTCCTTCTTGAAGTAATCGCCGAAGGACCAGTTGCCCAGCATTTCGAAGAAGGTGTGGTGGCGCGCGGTGTAGCCGACCTGGTCCAGGTCGTTGTGCTTGCCGCCGGCGCGCAGGCAGCGCTGGACGTCCGCGGCGCGCACATAGCTGCGCTTCTCCGCGCCAAGGAACACGTCCTTGAACTGCACCATGCCGGAGTTGGTGAACAGCAGGGTCGGATCATTGCCCGGCACCAGGGGCGCCGACGGCACGATGGTGTGGCCCTTTCCCTTGAAGAACTCAAGGAAATCGCTGCGGATCTGGGAGGTAGTGAATGTGACGGATGCGTTCATGGGGGCTGGCTTTATGCGGGCCGGCCGGTCCATGGCACTCAGCCCCAATGGCCGGGTGTCGCTGCTGGACCGCCGAAACCATAAAGGGTATCAGGCCCGGGCCGCTCAGTCGTCAGGGTCGTAGCGGGTGGCGCGCCGAATGGTATCGCCGTCGAACCCGCGCCGGGCCAGCAGATCGGCCGCTTTACGGCGTTGCGGCAGCTCCTGGGGGCCGGCCTCGCCGAAACGGCGGCAGACCAGATCCCGGGCATTTTCAGCCCAATCGCCCTCGAAGGTGTCCATGGCCAGGGCGATCTGCTCGCTGTCCAGCCCATGGGTGCCCAGTTCGGCCCGGATATGGATCGGACCGTACCCGGTGTTGGCCCGGATCCGGACCAGGTTCTCGGCGAACCGGGTGTCGTCCTGCCAGCCGGCCTCACTGAGCGTGTCGACGGCTGCCACGGCGGCCTCGGTCTCGATGCCCCGGGCCTGCAGCTTGCGGGTCAATTCCTTGCGCGAGTGCTCCCGGCGCACCAGCAGGCCCAGCGCCCGTTGGACCGGGGTCTGTTCACTGACACGGCGTTTACGGCGGGGTGCCGGGCTGTCGGAATCCTGCATGGCCACCTTTACTCAATCAAATGCGCCGTCCCTGGCGCTCCCCCGTCGGGGAATACGGAAACCGCGGTGCAGGGCGAGCGTCACTGACGGCGCTGCCCTGCCCCGCAGGAAACTCACTCGACGTCGTCTTCCACGTCGTCGCCGCCTTCGCGGGCTGCCTCTTCCGGCTGGAACTTCTCGCGCAGCTCGGCTTCCAGGCGCTGGGCGATCTGCGGGTTGTCGCGCAGGTAACCGCGGGCATTGTCCTTGCCCTGGCCGATGCGCTCATCGCCGTAGCTGTACCAGGCACCGGCCTTCTCGACCAGCTTGGCTTCCACGCCCATGTCGATCAGTTCGCCTTCGCGGCTGATGCCTTCGCCGTACAGGATCTCGGTGATGACCTGCTTGAAGGGAGGCGCCAGCTTGTTCTTGACGACCTTGATCTTGGTCTGGTTGCCGATGATCTCGTCGCCCTTCTTGATCGCGCCGATCCGGCGGATGTCCAGGCGGACCGAGGCGTAGAACTTCAGGGCGTTGCCGCCGGTGGTCACTTCCGGGCTCTGGCCCGGCATCATCACGCCGATCTTGTGGCGCAGCTGGTTGATGAACACCACCAAGGTGTTGGAGCGCTTGATGTTGCCGGTGAGCTTGCGCAGCGCCTGGCTCATCAGACGGGCCTGCAGGCCCGGCAGCTGGTCGCCCATTTCGCCTTCGATTTCGGCCTTCGGGGTCAGCGCCGCGACCGAGTCGACCACCACGATGTCCACCGAGCTGGACCGCACCAGCATGTCGGCGATTTCCAGCGCCTGCTCACCGGTATCGGGCTGCGAGAGCAGCAGGTCGTCCACGTTCACGCCCAGCTTGGCGGCATAGATCGGGTCCAGCGCATGCTCGGCGTCGATGAAGGCCGCGGTGCCGCCCTTCTTCTGGCATTCGGCAATGGCCTGCAGGGTCAGGGTGGTCTTGCCCGAGGATTCCGGACCGTAGATTTCAACGACGCGCCCCTTGGGCAGGCCACCAATGCCGAGTGCGATATCCAGCATCAGCGAGCCGGTCGGGATGACCTCGACCGCTTCGACGACGCGGTCGCCCATGCGCATCACGGCGCCCTTGCCGAACTGCTTTTCGATCTGGCTCAGGGCGGCGGTGAGGGCACGCTTTTTGTTTTCGTCCATCGGAGTGGTCCTTGCAGAGGTCGTGTCGGTGGAGGTGCTGTCTTTGGAAGTCTTCTTGGCCATGGGTTCACTTTAAGGCTGGCGTATCGCACAGGCTGAGATTCTGCCCGGCGTTCGGAAAAAAATTATCGGACATCCGTACCAACCTCAGCGGAACCAGAGAATCGCCACAAAAGACCGTGCAGTTATTGCGTAGGAGAAGGGTCAGCGGTTGGGCCGCAGCAGGCCGCAATAGAGGCCTTCAATTGCGAAGTCCTGATCGGGCAGCACTTCGATCGGCTTGTAATCGGGGTTGCGCGGCAGCAGCCGGATGCGATCCTTGCCCATCTTGAGCAGCTTGACCGTGATTTCGTCATCGATGCGGGCCACCACGATCTGGCCCGAGCGGGCGTCGCGGGTGCGGTGCACGCCGATCAGGTCGCCATCGAAGATGCCTTCGTCGATCATCGAATCGCCCTGCACCTTGAGCAGGTAATCCGGCGCGGGCGAGAAGAACACCCGGTCGAGCACCACGAAATCGTCGGATCCGATGTCCGCGCCGATCGGGAGGCCGGCGGCCACCCGGCCCAGCACCGGCAGGCGCAACACGTGGTCGGGCAATGCGGGCACCGACAGCGAGGCCGGCAGGCCATCCTGCAGCGGCGGCGCCTGCACCAGCCGGATGCCGCGGGCCTGCCCGGGAATGCGACGGATCGCCCCGGCCTGCTCCAGCGCTTCCAGATGGTACTGGGCCGCGCGCACGCCCTTGAAGCCAAACGCGCGGGCGATTTCCGTCTGCGACGGCGGTGCGCCATCGGTCTCTATACGCTCGGCGATCAACTGCAGGATCGCCTGCTGGGTATCGGTCAGGTCCATGGTTAGTAGTATTACTACTAACACTATAGGCACGCAAGTGCCCACCGAAGAAGAGCAGGGGGAGCAGCCACCCATGGGGTGGCTCTACCGCGGATTACCCTGTCCCGGAAGAGCCACCCCATGGGTGGCTGCGCGCGACATCTGATCGCGCGGAAACCCCGCATTCCCCACCCCACGCGCTGCACGCTGGAGGGGTAGCCATCGACCGTTGGTTGGTGGACCCCAATGATTCGTTCATGGCCGCCGAACGAAGGGCAGCGACGAAGCTGGAGGGTCATGACGGCGGCCAGGTAGAGCAGCCGACCAACGGTCGGCTCTACGCGCAATGTGCCGCGTTGGCGGCAGATTGCGGGGATCCTTCGGATCCCAGCGGCAGGAACCCTACGGGTTCTTGCCGCTGCGCCAGATCGAAAACAGTATCCATACACCGCAGAAACCCGCGCCGATGAAGCCGGCCACGCCCAGCGCCAGCAGCCAGCGGCTGGAAACGCCGCCCACGCTGTGCATGACGATGGACGAGCCGATGATGAGTGCGGCGGTCACGATGCCCATGACCAGCCGGTTGGCGGCGCGGTTGACCTGGTCGCCGAAGCCCTGCAGCGCGGTGGTTTCCACTTTCAGCTGCAGGCGCCCGCGGCGCGCCATCTGCAGCAGGCGGCGCACGTCGCGTGGCAGGTCGCCGAGCAGGTCCATTACCCCGACCAGGCTGCGCTTGCCGCGTTTGAGCACCGCGCCGGGGGCATAGCGCTGCCACATCACCCGTTCCAGGTAGGGGCGCGCGGCACTGGCCATGTCGAACTGCGGGTCGAGCTGGCGGCCCATGCCTTCCAGGGTCAGGAAGGTCTTGATCATCAGCGCCAGGTCGGCCGGCAGGGTCAGCGAGTACTGGCGCAGCAGCGTGGTGATGTTGCCCAGCATCAGGCCCATGTGCAGGTCCTTCAGCGGCACGCCCCGGTACTGGTCGACAAAGGTGCTGATGTCCTGCTGCAGCCGCGATTCGTCCACGTCCACGCCGCCGGCCCAGTCCAGCAGCACGTCGGCCACGGCTTCGGGCTCCTGGCTGACCAGGCCGTGCAGCAGCTGCGCCACCTGGAAGCGGCGCTGCTCGGAGATGGCCCCGACCATGCCGAAATCGATCACGCCGATCCGCCCGTCGCGCAGGTAGATGATGTTGCCCGGGTGCGGATCGGCGTGGAAGCAGCCGTCCTCCAACACCATCTTGAGCACGATGTTGCCGCCCCGACGCGCCAGCTGCACCCGATCCAGTCCCGCCGCGTCGACGCCGGCGAGGTCGCGGCCGGGAATGCCATCCACGAAATCCTGGACGTTGAGGCTCTCGCAGGTCCACTGCCAGTGCACGTTGGGAATCAGGATGTCCTGGCGCCCCTGGAAGTTGCGGGCGATGCGCTCGGCGTTGCGGCATTCGGCGGCGAAATCCAGCTCGCGTCGCAGCGATACCTGGAACTGTTGCACCACTTCGGCCGGGCGGTAGCGCTGCAGGTCCGGCAGGCGCGCCTCGACGATCTCGGCCAGCCGCGCCAGCAGGCGCAGGTCGGCTTCGATCACGTCGCGGATGCCGGGCCGGCGGATCTTGAGCACCACGGCCGTGCCGTCGTGCAGGGTGGCGCGGTGCGCCTGGGCCAGCGAAGCGGCCGCCATCGGGGTTTCATCCAGCCACGCGAACACCTCGGTGGCCGGCGCGCCGAGGTCGGCTTCCAGTTGCTCGCGGACCTGCGCATAGGGCAGCGCGGGCACGGCGTTCTGCAGTTCGGAGAACTCGGCGATCCAGTCCGGCGGGAACAGGTCCACGCGGGTGGCCAGCACCTGCCCGAGTTTGACGAAGGTCGGGCCCAGGTCTTCCATCGCCCGCCGCACCCGCACCGGGGCGGTCATGCGCAGCATCTGCGTGTCGTTCCAGTGCAGCAGGCGCCCGGCCCGCTCCAGCACGTCGGCCAGGCCGATCCGGCGGACCAGGTCGCCAAAGCCATAGCGGATCAGGACCGAGGCGATTTCCTGCAATCGCCCCAGGTCGCGCACGGTGCCCAGCGTTTCCCACATCGGTACAGCTCCTGTCGACGCACGCGCTCAGGATGTCACACCGGGGCGAAAATTCCCGTCAGTGCCTGCTGCACGGTCTGGCGGCGGATGGCATCGCGGTCGCCATCGAACTGGAACAGCTGCGCCCGGGCGTAGCCGCCGCGCTGCTTCCAGCCGATCCAGACGCTGCCCACCG
>NZ_QAIW01000282.1:13969-16940 GCF_003061285.1 Stenotrophomonas sp. HMWF003
GGAATTGATCAACGCGCCGGACACCATTTCCAGCACGGTTTCGCGGCTGACCGCGCCGAACTGTTCCAGCGTGTGCGCGCGCACGCCGAGCAGGCGCTGCTTGGCCTCGTAGCTGTAGACCACCATGCCGCAATCGAAGAAGGCCGACGAGCCGGCCACGTCGGTCATCGCCTTGGCGATCCAGCCGCCGCTGCAGCTTTCGGCGCTGACCAGCTGCAGGGCGGCCTGCTGCAGGCGCTGGCCGACATCACGGGCGAGGACGCCGAGTTCGGCATCGGTGGGGACGTGCATGGTGATCCTGGAACCGGGGGATGAATGCCCCTGTTTTAGCCGATATCGGCGGCGGTGTCGTGTGCTGGGCGTACGACGTAGCGCCGGGCTCTGCCCGGCTGAACATAACGAACAGCCGGGCAGAGCCCGGATTTACGGTGTGCTTGCAGCCGGGCAGAGCCCGGCTCTACGGGGCCGGCATTACCACTCCGGCAGTTTTTCCGGCAGCAGGGCGCGGATCGGTTCGCCGCCCTCGCCCGCCGCGAGTTTCTCGGCTTCGGCGATGGGCAGGTCGACATCGAGCAACCAGCCGTCTTCGTCGGCCTGTTCGCTGCGCACCACTTCCAGCTGGTGCAGGCGCGAGCGCAGTCGGCCAGCACTGGGCGGCAGGCGCAGTTCGCCGGTGACATGCTGCAGGCCCAGCCGCTTGCCCAGTACGGACTGCAGCAGCGGCAGGCCAAGCCCGTCGCGTGCGGAGATCCATACGCGCTCGCGGCGCGCCTCATCGGGGATGCCGTCCTGCGCGTCGTGACGCACTTCGGCACCGTCGATGCGGTCGATCTTGTTGAAGACCAGCAGCTGCGGCAGATCACCGGCACCGACCTCGGCCAGTACTTCGTCGACCTGGGCGATGCGCTCTTCGCGGTGCGGATCGGCCGCATCGACGATGTGCAGCAGGAAATCGGCCTCGCGCGCCTCGCTCAGGGTCGAGCGGAATGCGGCCACCAGCTCATGCGGCAGATCGCGCACGAACCCGACGGTGTCGGCCAGCACCACGCTGCCACCGGGCACGATGATGCGGCGCACGGTCGGGTCGAGGGTGGCAAACAGCTTGTCGGCGGCATACGCCTCGGCACCGGTCAGCGCATTGAACAGCGTCGACTTGCCGGCATTGGTGTAGCCCACCAGGGCCACGCGCGGCAACTCGCTGCGCACGCGTGCGCGGCGCATCTGGGTGCGCTGCACTTCCACTTTTTCAAGCTTCTTCTGCAGCTGTTCGACCCGCTTCTGGAGCAGCCGGCGATCGGTTTCCAGCTGGGTTTCACCCGGGCCACGCAGGCCGATGGCACCGCCGCGCTGACGCTCCAGATGGGTCCAGCCGCGGACCAGCCGCGTGGCCATGTGGCGCAGCTGCGCCAGCTCGACCTGCAACTTGCCTTCGTGGCTGTGCGCACGCTGGGCGAAGATGTCCAGGATCAGGCCAGTACGGTCGATCACCCGGCGCTCCAGGAACCGCTCCAGGTTGCGCTCCTGCACCGGCGACAGCGAATGGTTGACCAGGATCAGGTCGGCACCGGTGGCGTCGGCCGCGGCTTTCACCTCGTCCAGCTTGCCGGTGCCGATCAGGATCGACGGGTTGGGCCGATCGATGCGCGCGGTCAGCGTCGCGGCGATGCTGGCCCCGGCGGAGCGGGCCAGATCGGTGAACTCTTCAAGCACATCTTCTTCGAGCCGGCCGGAATGCGGCTGGATCAGGAGTGCGTGTTCGCCTCGCTTGGAACGGTCAAACACGCAGTTCTCCGGAAATACCGAACGTATTACTCAACGTCGTCTTCACCTGGGACGCCTTCGGCGCCACCTTCATTGGACTGTACATAGCCGCCGCCCGGACCGACCCGCACGTTGCGTGCCGGCACCACGGTCGAAATGGCGTGCTTGTACACCATCTGGCTCACCGTATTACGCAGCAGCACCACAAACTGGTCGAACGATTCAATCGTTCCCTGCAGCTTGATGCCATTGACCAGATACACCGAAACCGGCACGCGCTCGCGCCGAAGTGCATTGAGAAACGGATCCTGCAGCGATT
Source organism: Stenotrophomonas sp. HMWF003 (assembly GCF_003061285.1). Taxonomy (NCBI): domain Bacteria; kingdom Pseudomonadati; phylum Pseudomonadota; class Gammaproteobacteria; order Lysobacterales; family Lysobacteraceae; genus Stenotrophomonas; species Stenotrophomonas sp. HMWF003. The sequence goes on from NZ_QAIW01000282.1 coordinate 16,050, forward strand.
GCCCCTTGGACATTGCCAACTCCTGATTATTGTTTTTATGGTCTTCCGGCAGTTCCACGGCCCCCGCCGCCCACCGGAATCCTTGATGGTACACGGGCCGGAGGGGAGAAGGCGTGGAGTCAGCGTGCGACGAAGGTCGACACCGCGTCCGCCAGGGAAGCCTTATCCAGATGGGGGTCGAACCAGCGCACATCAAGCTCGCCCCGCAGCCAGGTCAGCTGGCGCTTGGCCAGTTGGCGGGTGGCCTGGATGCCCCGCTCGCGGAACTGGCTGGCACTGCCCTGCCCGTCCAGGAACTCCCACGCCTGGCGGTAGCCGACCGCGCGGATGGCCGGAAGGTCCAGCGGTGCCGCCACCCGGGCCATGTCCGGCAGCGCGCGCAGGGCGCGGACCTCGTCCAGGAAGCCGTGGGCCAGCATGGCGTCGAAACGGGTCTCGATGCGCTGGTGCAGCACGCTGCGCTCGCGCGGGGCCAACACCAGCTTGAGGGTGCGCACCGGCAGGCGATCCACGCCGGGCAGTTTCTGCCATTCGCTGATCGGGGTGCCGCTCAGCCGGTACACCTCCAGCGCACGCTGGATGCGCTGCGGGTCGGTCGCATGAATGCGTGCCGCGGCGACCGGGTCGATGCCGGCCAGTTCGGCGTGCAGCGCCGCCCAGCCCTCGGCGGCCGCCTGTTCGGCAATCCGCGCACGGGTGTCGGGATCGGCCGGCGGCATCGGCGACAGCCCCTGCAGCAGCGCACGGAAATACAGCCCGGTGCCGCCGGCCAGGATCGGCATGCGGCCACGGGCCACGATGTCGGCGACCGCGCGCGCGGCATCGGCGGCGAACTCGGCGGCTGAATAGGTCTGCCACGGATCACGCAGGTCCAGCAGGTGGTGCGGCGCC
>NZ_QAIW01000283.1:0-5914 GCF_003061285.1 Stenotrophomonas sp. HMWF003
TGTATTCCACCTCGGTGGGCTATGCCGGCGGTTCCACCCCGAACCCGACCTACGAAGAGGTGTGTTCCGGCATGACCGGGCACACCGAGATCGTGGAGGTGGTATTCGACCCGGCCATCATTTCGCTGGGCCAGGTGCTGCAGGTGTTCTGGGAGAACCATGACCCCACCCAGGGCATGCGCCAGGGCAACGACACCGGCACCCAGTACCGCTCGGCCATCCATGCCACCAGCCAGGCCCAGTTCGACGCGGCCATCGCCAGCCGCGACGCCTACCAGAAGCGGCTGGACGAGGCCGGCCTGGGCGCGATCACCACCGAGATCGAATTTCCGGCCCCGGCGTACTACTACGCCGAGGACTATCACCAGCAGTACTTGGCCAAAAACCCGAACGGGTACTGCGGTATCGGTGGCACGGGGGTGAGTTGCCCGATTGGTGTGGATGCCTGAGCGATGCGGTAGAGCCGACCGTTGGTCGGCCGCCGTTGCAGTGACGTGGGAGCAGCCGACCAACGGTCGGCTCTACCCCGGTTGTCGATGGGTGAGAAATCAAAAGGCCCCGCAGTGCGGGGCCTTTTGTCGTCCAGGAACCGGCGCGCTTACAGCCGTTCGCGGATCGTCTGGCGCAGCGCTTCGAGGTCCTTGGCGAACGCGTCGATGCCGGTGGCCAGCTTCTCGGTGGCCATCGGGTCGGCGGCCAGGTCGGCCGCAAAGCGTGCTTCGTCGATCGCCGCCGCCTGCACCGGCTCGGCCGCACCGGCCACCAGCTTGCGCGGCAACGCGCCGTGGTCGGCGTCCAGCTTCTCCAGCAGGTCCGGCGAAATGGTCAGGCGATCGCAGCCGGCCAGCGCCTCGATCTGCGCAGTCGAACGGAACGACGCACCCATCACCACCGTCGGCGAACCGCGGCGCTTGAACTCGGCGTACACGCCGCGCACGAACACCACGCCCGGGTCGGCATCGATGTCGGCCGGGGCCTGCCCGTTGGCCACGTACCAGTCCAGGATGCGACCGACGAACGGCGAAATCAGGAACGCGCCGGCTTCGCTGCAGGCCAGCGCCTGGGTCGGGTTGAAGATCAGCGTCAGGTTGCAGTCGATGCCCTCGGCCTGCAGCACCCGCGCCGCCTCCACGCCCGCCCACGTCGCGGCGATCTTGATCAGCACCTTGCTGCGCGGCACGCCGGCCGCCTCGTACATCGCAATGAACTGGCGCGCCTTGGCCACCGTCGCGGCGGTGTCGTGGGCCTGGTCGGCGTCCACCTCGGTGGACACCCGGCCCGGCACCAGCGAGCTCAGCAGCGTGCCCACGCCCACCGTCAGGCGGTCGGCGACGGCGTGCACGATGGTCTCGCGTTCGCCGGCCTGCTCGCGGCCCCAGGCCAGTTCGCGCTCGATCAGGTCCGCATACACCGGCAGGTCCAGCGCCTTCTTCACCAGGGTCGGGTTGGTCGTGCAGTCGACCGGCTTCAGGCGCTTGATCGCCTCATAGTCGCCGGTATCGGCTACCACGACGGACAGATCACGCAGCTGGCTGAGCTTGGACGGAGAAACGGTGTTCATTGCGACTCCTGGTACGAAAACGGGAACCCTGCGCGGGGGCAGGAAGGTCAGGCGTGGGGCTGGTTGTGGACGGCGGTCACGCGCAGGCGCAGCTTGCGGCCACCCGGTGCGTCCCAATCCATGGTCTGGCCGACCGACAGGCCCAGCAGTGCGGTACCCACCGGCGCAAGGATCGACACCTTGCCCTGTTCAACATCGGCTTCGCGCGGATAGACCAGCGTCAGCACGTGCTTTTCGTTCTGCAGCTCATCTTCGCATTCCACGCGCGAATGCATCATGACGGTGCCGTCGGGAATCTGGTCCGGCGCCACCACCGTGGCACGGTTGAGCTCCTTGGCCAGCGCCACGGCGGCCGGGGTCTGGCTGACGGCGGGGGATTCAAGCATGGCGTCCAGACGATCCATGTCGTGGCTGGAAACGATGATCGACGGGGGAAGTCCGCTGGAAGTGGACATGTAAAGCTCCTTGCGAGTAATGATGGCCCATGCAAAAGGCGGCGCCTGCTGGCGCCGCCTGGGTTCTATTGTGCTGCCTATCGAAGACGGATGCGACCCGTGCGGCGCAGGGACCGATGCAGCCGGTTCAGCAGGCCTGTCAGGCGTTGCCGCGCGCTGTCATGGCCACGCCGGAATCGGCGTTGTCCAGGGTGAACAGTTCCTGCGGCAGGCGCTTGAACTGCTGCGCCAGCTGCTGCAGGAAGCCGGTCATGGCCGAACTGCGCCGCCACGCCATCGCGATGCGCCGGCTGGGCCGGGCATCGCCCTGGAAATCGAGCAGGCGGATGTTCTCCGAACGCGGCACCGGCGGTTTCACCGAGAGGGTGGGCAACAGCGTGATGCCCACGTCGGCCGCGACCATCTGGCGCAGCGTCTCCAGGCTGGTGGCGCGGAACTCGGATTTCTCATTGGCACCGAACAGCCGGCAGACCGCCAGCGCCTGGTCGCGCAGGCAATGCCCGTCTTCCAGCAGCAGCAGCTTCTGGGTGGACAGCTCCTGCACGTCCAGGTGGTGCCGACGGGCCAGCGGGTGCTGCCCGGAGACGGCCAGCAGGAACGGTTCCTCGAACAGGAATTCGGCGTGCAGCTGGTCGTCGTCCAGCGGCAGTGCCAGCAACGCGGCATCCAGCTTGCCTTCGCGCAGCCGCGCCAGCAGCTCGTCGCTCTTTTCTTCCACCAGCAGCAGTTCCAGCTGCGGGAAGCGTTCGCGGATGTTCGGAATCACGTGCGGCAGCAGGTACGGCCCCAGCGTGGGGAAAATGCCCAGACGCACGGTGCCGGCTTCCGGATCGCGGCTGCGCCGTGCGGCTTCTTTCAGCTGCTCGACCTCGGCCACGATGGTGCGCGCACGCGCTGCCGCTTCAACCCCGGCGGGGGTGAGCATGACCTTGCGTGGTGCACGCTCGACCAGGGGCAGGCCCAGTTCGTCCTCCAGCTTGCGGATCTGGGTGGACAGGGTGGGCTGGCTGACGAAGCACGCCGCCGCGGCGCGGCCGAAGTGCCGGTGGTCGGCAAGCGCCACCAGGTATTTCAGATCACGTAGGTTCATTTCCTTGGACCTCTAAGCGGTAATGGACCGGGTGACGGCGTGGCTTACCCAGCAGGTGGGTCCCGGCGAACCGGGACCCGGACGTTTCAGGCAGCTTCGGCAACAGCGCCGCTGCTCTTGGGAACGGATGTGCGGATCAGGTGATCAAAGGCGCTCAGTGCGGCGGTCGAACCGGCGCCCATCGCGATGATGATCTGCTTGTACGGAACGGTAGTGCAATCGCCTGCCGCGAACACGCCCGGCACGCTGGTCTGGCCACGGTCGTCGATCACGATCTCGCCACGCGGCGACAACGCCACCGAGCCCTTCAACCACTCGGTGTTGGGCAGCAACCCGATCTGCACGAAGATGCCTTCGAGTTCGATCCGGTGCGCATCGCCACCAACGCGGTCCTTGTAGACCAGCCCGGTCACCTTCTGGCCATCGCCCAGCACTTCCTGGGTGAGGGCGCTGGTGATGATGGTGACGTTGCCCAGGCTGCGCAGCTTCTTCTGCAAGACTTCATCGGCCCGGAGTTTGTCATCAAATTCCAGAAGGGTCACATGCGACACCAGGCCGGCCAGGTCGATCGCCGCTTCCACGCCGGAGTTGCCGCCGCCCACCACCGCCACGCGCTTGCCCTTGAACAGCGGGCCATCGCAGTGCGGGCAGTACGCCACGCCCTTGTTGCGGTACTGGTCTTCGCCGGGCACGTTCATCTGGCGCCAGCGCGCACCGGTGGACAGGATCACCGTGCGCGACTTCAACACTGCACCGTTCTCCAGCGTGATCCCTACCAGGCCATCATCGCCGGCCGGGGTCAGCGCCGTGCCGCGCTGCAGGTTCATGATGTCCACCTCGTACTCGCGCACGTGCTGTTCCAGTGCCGTGGCCAGCTTCGGACCCTCGGTTTCCTTGACCGAAATGAAGTTCTCGATCGCCATGGTGTCCAGCACCTGGCCACCGAAACGCTCCGCCGCCACGCCAGTGCGGATGCCCTTGCGCGCGGCATAGATCGCCGCGGCGGCACCGGCCGGACCACCACCGATCACCAGCACGTCAAAGGGTGCTTTGGCGGCGATCTTCTCGGCGTCGCGTTTGGCCGAACCGGTGTCCAGCTTGGCCACGATCTGCTCCAGGGTCATGCGGCCCTGGTCGAACATCTCCCCGTTGAGGTACACGGTGGGCACCGACATGATCTGGCGCGCCTCGACCTCGGCCGGGAACAGGCCGCCGTCGATCGCCACGTGCTGGATGCGCGGGTTGAGCACTGCAGCCAGGTTCAGCGCCTGCACCACGTCCGGGCAGTTCTGGCAGGACAGCGAGAAATAGGTTTCGAATTTGAGTTCGCCTTCCAGCCCCTGCACCTGCTCGATCAGCTCGGCGGTGGCCTTGGACGGGTGACCGCCCACCTGCAGCAGCGCCAGCACCAGCGAGGTGAACTCGTGGCCCATCGGCAGCCCGGCGAACGCCAGGTGGATGTCCTGGCCCGGGGTGGTCAGCGCGAACGACGGGGTGCGCTCGCTGCTGTCGCGGCGCACGTCCAGGCTGATCTGCGCCGACAGCGCGACCAGCGTGTTCAGCAGCTCCAGCATTTCCTGCGACTTGGCGCCGTCATCCACGTGCGCCGTGATCTGGATCGGACGGGTGACACGTTCCAGGTAGGTCTTCAGCTGGGACTGGAGGTTGGCATCCAACATCGAAAAACTCCTTGATTCAGGCAAGCAGACGGCGTCGACGAACCCCGTGGGCGCATCTGCGCGACATGGGGGTGAACCCAAACCGGCGCGTCGGGCACCGGCTTGGGTTCACCCCCATTCCCGTCGAAACGGGAATGGGGATGGGAAACGGCTTAGATCTTGCCGACCAGGTCCAGCGACGGGGTCAGGGTCTTTTCGCCTTCCTTCCACTTGGCCGGGCACACCTGGTTCGGGTTGGCGGCGGTGAACTGGGCAGCCTTCAGCTTGCGCAGGGTTTCGGAGACGTCACGGGCGATCTCGTTGGAGTGGATCTCCAGGGTCTTGATCACGCCTTCCGGGTTGATGATGAAGGTGCCGCGCAGGGCCAGGCCTTCTTCTTCGATGTGCACGCCGAAGGCGCGGGTCAGCTGGTGGGTCGGGTCGCCGACCAGCGGGAACTGGGCCTTGCCGACGGCCGGCGAGGTTTCGTGCCACACCTTGTGCGAGAAGTGGGTGTCGGTGGTGACGATGTACACCTCGGCACCGGCCTTCTGGAACTCGGCGTAATGGTCGGCGGCGTCTTCAATCTCGGTCGGGCAGTTGAAGGTGAACGCGGCCGGCATGAAGATCAGCACGGACCACTGGCCCTTCAGGGTGCTGTCGGAAACCTTGATGAACTCGCCGTTCTGGTAGGCATTGGCTTCGAACGGCTTGATCTGCGTATTGATGAGCGACATTGATGTTCCTCTTGGTGAAGGGGGTGGGTGAAGCGACCAACACAGGTTAGCGGCTCCGTTCCCATAAGGACAATCCATTGATTGCATCTATACGATAGTCATAGTCTATCAATAGCGGCTGATCTTGCGATGAATGTCAGGCCCTGTTTCGCCCGAAAGCGTTGCAGCACAATGACATCCGGGCTGAATGGGGTAATCGGAGCAATAGCCGCTCCTTATTCCTGTACGGGGTTGGCTGAACGAACCCGGCGCGCGCATGCGGCGGTCGCATCGGATTGTCGATAGGGCAGGTCAACCAATATTGGTTCGCTCATTGCGGCAATCAATGTCTGGCCCCGGTCACGCCCGGTCCTTTCGCCCGCCTGGGCCCCTGGTCCGGTGCACTACACTGCGCCCCCGCCACCTGCCCGACC
>NZ_QAIW01000284.1:0-2116 GCF_003061285.1 Stenotrophomonas sp. HMWF003
CCCCCACAGCCCGTGGAACAGCCGCCCCGTTATACTCAGGCTATCGCGTCGCCCTTGGGGCCATTGAAACCCAGCAGCATCAATGGCTTGAGGGTGGGAATCGCTCCGACATCCACCCTGGCGGGGGTCGCTTCAGGCCCTTGCCCCGGAAACCAATCCCGCCATGCGTCTGTCCACGATCAAGCTGTCCGGCTTCAAGTCCTTCGTCGATCCGACCACGCTGCACCTGCCGACCAACATGACCGGCGTGGTGGGGCCCAATGGCTGTGGCAAGTCCAACATCATCGACGCCGTCCGCTGGGTCATGGGCGAAAGCTCGGCCAGCCGCCTGCGCGGTGACTCGCTCACCGACGTCATCTTCTCCGGCTCCTCCGCACGCAAGCCCGTGTCCCAGGCGACCGTCGAACTGATTTTCGACAACACCGACCACACCATCACCGGCGAGTACGCCTCCTTCAACGAAATCTCGGTCAAGCGCCAGGTCAGCCGCGACGGCAGCAGCAACTACTACCTCAACGGCACCAAGTGCCGCCGCCGCGACATCACCGACCTGTTCCTCGGCACCGGCCTCGGCCCGCGCAGCTACTCCATCATCGAACAGGGCATGATCAGCCAGATCATCGAAGCCCGCCCCGAAGACCTGCGCGTGTACCTGGAAGAAGCCGCCGGCATCTCCAAGTACAAGGAACGCCGCAAGGAAACCGAAACCCGCATCCGCCACACCCGCGAAAACCTCGACCGCCTTGGCGACCTGCGCGAGGAAATCGGCAAGCAGCTCGAGCACCTCAAGCGCCAGGCGCGCCAGGCCGAGCAGTACCAGGCCCTGCAGGAAGAGCGCCGGGTCAAGGACGCCGAGTGGAAGGCGCTGGAATACCGCGGCCTCGACGGCCGCCTCGGCGGCCTGCGCGAAGCGCTCTCGCAGGAAGAAACCCGCCTGCAGCAGTTCATCGCCGAACAGCGCGACGCCGAAGCCCGCATCGAAACCAGCCGCGTGCGCCGCGAAGAAGCCGCCGATGCGCTGAGCACCGCCCAGGCCGAGGTGTACCAGGTGGGCAGCACGTTGGCCCGCCTCGAACAGCAGATCCAGCACCAGCGCGAAATGTCGCAGCGCCTCAACAAGGCGCGCGATGAAGCCCAGCAGGCCCTGGCCGAACTGGGCCAGCACATCAGCGGCGACGAAGCCAAACTGATGGTCCTGCGCGAAGCCGTGGACGAGGCCGAGCCGCGCCTGGAACAGCTGCAGGAAGAAAACGAAATCAAGCAGGAAGCGCTGCGTGATGCCGAGGCCCGCCTGGCCGACTGGCAGCAGCGCTGGGAAGCCCACACCCGCAGCACCTCCGAAGCCTCGCGCGCCGGCGAAGTCGAACGCACCCGCGTCGACTACCTCGACCGCCAGGTACTGGAAGCCGACCGCCGCCGCGAAGCGTTGAGCGCCGAACGCGCCAGCCTGGACCTGGACGCGCTGGCCGAGGTGTTCGAAGAACTGCACCTGCAGCACCAGACCCAGAAAGAGGCGCTGGACGGCCTCAACGAGCAGGTTGAAGAACGCAAGCAGGCCGTGGCCGGCCTGCAGGACCGCCAGCGCACCGGGCAGACCGAACTGGCCGAGATCCGCAAGCAGGCCCAGGCGGCGCGCGGCCGCTTGTCCTCGCTGGAAACCCTGCAGCAGGCCGCGTTGGGCCAGGAGCAGGGCGCGGCGGTGGCGTGGCTGAAGGCGCGCGGGCTGGATTCGGGCGCGCGCGTCGGCGAACGCCTGACCGTGGAAAGCGGCTGGGAAAACGCCGTGGAAAGCGCGCTTGGCCAGCTGATCGAAGGCGTGCTGGTGGACGCCCCCGAACAGCTCGTGGCCGAACTGGCCGAGCTGGGCGAGGGCCGCATTGCGCTGGTCTCCGACAGCCAGGCGCCGCTCAGCGTGGCGCCGACCTCGCTGGCGGCCAAAGTACAGGGCCCCACCGCGATCCGCCGCCTGCTGGCCCGGCTGCATGCCGCCGAAGACCTGGACGCCGCGCGCACCCTGCAGGCCACGCTGGGCGAGGGCGACTCGGTCATCACCCGTGGCGGTGAACGCCTGGGCGACGGCTGGGTGCGCGTCTCGCGCTCCGGTGCGTCCAAGCAG
>NZ_QAIW01000284.1:2134-4372 GCF_003061285.1 Stenotrophomonas sp. HMWF003
CACCCTGCGCGGTCAGATCGACACGTTGCAGGAGCGCGAGGCCGAACTGGAACAGCAGCTGTCGGCGTTCCGCGAGCAGCTGCTGGCCGGCGAACAACACCGCGAAGACGCGCAGCGGCAGTTGTACCAGGCCCATCGCAGCGTCTCCGAACTGGGTGGCCAGCTGCAGAGCCAACAGGGCAAGGTGGAGGCGGCGCGAACCCGCATCGACCGCATCGAAGGCGAACTGCTGCAGCTGCAGGAAACCCTGGATACCGGTCGCGAACAGGTACGCGAGGCCCGTGCGCGGCTGGACGATGCGGTCACCAGCATGGGCGACCTGGAAGCGGTGCGTGCGGCGCTGGAAGGCGAACGCCGCCAGCTCACCGATGCCCGCGACCAGGCCCGAGACCATGCCCGCAACGTGCGTGAGAGCGCGCATTCGCTGGCGCTGACGCTCGAATCGCAGCGCACCCAGATTGCCTCGCTGAGCCAGGCGCTGGAGCGGATGAGCACCCAGCGTGGCCAGCTCGACACGCGCCTGGGCGAACTGCATTCGCAGCTGGACCAGGGCGATTCGCCCGTGCAGACCTTGCAGGCCGAACACCAGAATGCCCTCAGCGAACGCGTGCGCGCCGACCGCGTACTGGGCGAAGCGCGCACCCTGCTGGACGGCATCGATGCCGAACTGCGGAATTTCGAACAGACCCGCCACAAGCGCGACGAGCAGGCGCTGGCCCAGCGCGAGCGCATTTCCCAGCGCAAGCTGGACCAGCAGGCGCTGGTGCTGAGCGCCGAGCAGCTGTCGGCGTCGGTGGAGAAGGCCGGCTTCGTGCTGCAGGACGTGATCAACACGCTGCCCGAAGACGCCCGCGTGACCGACTGGGAACAGACGGTGCACCAGATCGACGGCCGCATGCGCCGCCTGGAGCCGGTCAACCTGGCCGCCATCCAGGAGTATGGCGAGGCATCGCAGCGCTCGGAGTACCTGGATGCGCAGAACACCGACCTGACCACCGCGCTGGAAACCCTCGAAGACGCCATCCGCAAGATCGACCGCGAAACCCGCGGCCGCTTCAAGGACACCTTCGACCGCGTCAACGCCGGCGTGCAGCAGCTGTACCCGCGGCTGTTCGGCGGTGGCCATGCGTACCTGGAATTGACCGGTGAAGACCTTCTCGACACCGGTGTAGCCATCATGGCGCGGCCGCCGGGCAAGCGCGTGTCCAGCATCTCGCTGCTGTCCGGTGGCGAGAAGGCGATGACCGCGGTGGCGCTGGTGTTTGCGATCTTCCAGCTCAACCCGGCGCCGTTCTGCCTGCTGGACGAGGTGGACGCGCCGCTGGATGAAGCCAACGTCGGCCGCCTGGCCAACATGGTCAAGGAAATGAGTGAAAAGGTGCAGTTCCTGTTCGTCAGCCACAACAAGGCCACCATGGAAGCGGCGCACCAGTTGTCGGGCGTGACCATGCGCGAACCGGGCGTCAGCCGCCTGGTCAGCGTGGACCTGGAAGAGGCGGCACGATTGGCGGGCGCCGCCTGACGTGCCATCCTTAGTACCTGAACGTATTTAGCCGGAGACCCCCACCGAATGTCCGACATGGCACTGCTCCGCATCGGCATCCTGGCCGCCGGCCTGCTGTTGATCGCCGCGATCTTCCTGTTTGGCCGTCCGAAGAAAAAATCGCAGGGCCGTCGCGTCGACACCGCCGAGAGCGGCACCGGTGCGCGCCGTGAGCCCAGCCTGGGCGAAGGCGAGGGCAGCGATGCCGTCGCCGGCAGCACCGGCGACGACGGCGTGACCCAGCCCGAACTGGGCCTGCCCGACGTCGATGGCGCTGCCAGCGACCTGGGCAAGCGCGCCAGCCAGGATTTCGACAAGATCGTGTCGTTGTTCGTGGCGGCCCGCGCCGGTGAACAGCTGCGTGGCGAAGACATCGTCGTGGCCGCTGAAAAGACCGGCCTGGTGTTTGGCCACATGAACGTGTTCCACCGCCTGGTCGAAGGCCACCCCGAGCGCGGTCCGATCTTTTCGATGGCCAGCATCATGAAGCCGGGCAGCTTCGACATGGCCAACATCCGCGAAATGGAAACCCCGGCAATCGCCTTCTTCCTCACCCTGCCGGCGCCGCTGACCGCGCTGGACGCGTGGGAAAAGATGCTGCCGACCGTGCAGCGCATGGGCGAACTGCTCGACGGCGTGGTGCTGGACGACAGCCGCAATGCCCTGGGCCGCCAGCGCATCGCGCACATCCGTGA
>NZ_QAIW01000285.1:0-3698 GCF_003061285.1 Stenotrophomonas sp. HMWF003
GGCGTGCGCGCGGCCCTTCTTCCAGCGCCGCGCGCACGCCCTTCTCCACCGCCGCCACGAACGCCTTCGGAATGACGCCGCCCACGGTGCGGTCGACAAAGCGCACCGCATCGTCGCCGGTGGGCGCCACCTCGATCAGCACCCGGGCGAACTGGCCCTGGCCGCCGGTCTGCTTGGCCACCTTGCCTTCCACGCCCAGCACCGCGCGCGACGGCGTTTCCTGGTACGCCACGCGTGGCTCACCCACCCGCACCGGCACGTTCCACTCGCTGCGCAGGCGCTCCACCATCACCTCCAGATGCAACTCGCCCATGCCCCAGATCAGGGTCTCCCCGGTCACAGCGTCGGTTGCGACGCGGAACGAGGGATCTTCCTGGGCCAGGCTCGACAGGCCCTGGCTCATCCGGATCAGGTCGGACGCCTTGTCGGCGTTCAACCGCCAGGCCAACACCGCGTGCTGGGCATGGATGGTGTCCAGCAGCAGCGGCGCGGACGGCGCGCTGAGCGTTTCACCGCTCACCGCATCCTTCCAGCCGATCACCGCCACGATCTCACCGGCAACCGCTTCGGTGATGTCGTGGGTGTGGTCGGCCTGCACCCGCACCAGCCGGCTGATGCGCCGGCCCTGCGCGTGCTGCGAACTGGCCACCTGGTCGCCCACCTTCAAGGTGCCCGAGTACAGCCGCACGAAGCTCAACGCGGCATGGCTCTGGTGGGTGATCTTGAACAGCAAGCCCGCCAGCGGTCCCTTCGGGTCCGGCGGCAGCAGCACCTCGTCGTCGCCACGGGTGGCCACGACCGCAGGACGGTCCAGCGGCGAGGGCAGGAAATCCACGATCGCATCCAGCAACGTGTCGATGCCCTTGCTCTTGAACGCCGCTCCGGCCAGCACCGGCACGCCCGCACCGGCCAACGTGGCCCGGCGCAACGCGGCGCGCAACAGCGCGTCATCCACGGCCTCGCCCGCCAGCCAGGTGTCGGCCAGCACGTCGTCATGGTTGGCCACCGCCTCGATCAGACGCAGACGATACGGCTCCCACTGCGTCTGTTCGTCTGCGGTCCATCCGCTGCGGGTCGGATTGCCGGCGTCGTCCCACTCCACGCGTTGCCGGGCGATGAAATCGACCCAGCCGTGGAAGTGGTTCTCATCGCCCAACGGCCAGCCGAGCGCCCACGGACGCGCCTGCAGCTTGTCCTGCAACTGCGCCAGCACGCGCTCGAACGAGGCGCCGATGCGGTCCATCTTGTTGACGTAGGCGATCAGCGGCACGCCGTGGCGACGCGCCTGGTGCCAGACCGTTTCGGACTGCGGCTGCACGCCATCGACCGCGGAAAACACCGCGACCGCGCCATCCAGCACGCGCAGCGAACGCTCCACTTCGATCGCGAAATCGATGTGCCCGGGGGTGTCGATCAGGGTCAGCCGATGGTCGTCGCCACCGCGCGGCGCCCAGTGCGCCTGCACGGCGGCCGCACCGATGGTGATGCCGCGTTCGCGCTCGATCGCCGAGAAATCGGTCGTGGCTGCGCCGTCATGCACTTCGCCGACGCGGCGGATCTCGCCGGTTTTCCACAGCAGGCGTTCGGTGAGCGTGGTCTTGCCGGCGTCGATGTGGGCAATGATGCCCAGGTTGCGCCAATGGGAAAGGGTATGGGTGTGGGTGTTCATGGTGGGTACTCGCATCGCCAACATCGGGGAGCCGCACGCCGCCGTTGGCTAACGGGCGTGCGGCCAGGTTTGGGGCTCGGCGATCTGGTGCATGGCACGTTCTCCTTTGAGGCGTTCTGTAACAGGGGAAGGAAGTAAAACGCGGAAACGAAAAGAGCGCCCGATGGGGCGCTCTGTCTGGGTCGTTCAGGGGGATCGGGTATCGATCAGCCGCCGGATGAGCCGCAGGGCAGACGCGCCCGTTCCACGCTTGCGCGGGTCTGGGTAAAAAACGTCAGGAGCGGTTGCGAACGCATCGGGGTGGCCTGGTAGGAATGGCGCCATTGTAGACCTGTGCCGGCCGGCAGCAAGGGCTTTTATGCACTACCGGCAGAACACTGACGTCCATGCGTCACGCGAATATCCACTGGCAGAACAATTAGACCGGGGTGTCTCAGTTCTTGCAGCCCGCCGCCGCCCGCGCCTCCCCCACGGTCGCGGCATGGCCTTCGCCCGAGGACACCCAACCGGTGAGGGAGAACGACGGATCGATGCGGGCCACCTTGGGCTGCGTACCGATCAACACCTCCATCCAACTGCCCACGGCCGGCAGCTCGGCGATCCTCGCGTCACGGTCGTCGTCGGTGCTGAAGCCGGCATCAGGCCCGGAACGCGGCGTGGATTCTTCCGTGGCGGTCTTGCGCGCACGTACCCGCAAGGCACCGTCGGGCATGCGCTGGGTAGTCACTTCGGCACGCTCCACGCCATAGGCCCACTTTGATTCGGCGCTGCGCGTGGTTTCGCTGCCGTCGTCGGCCACCTCCACGTTCTCACCGGTCCATTGCATCACCTGCACCACGCCGCCCACGCTGCCCATCATCGCGGCGTACACCAGCATCTGCCGCTGCTCCAGCGGCAGCGTGGCCATCTCCGGCTTGTCGGCGGGCACCTTGATGTAGCCCACCTTGCGGCACAGCATCATCACCCCGCCGTCGGCCCAGGTGGTCAGCTGGTCGCCGTCGGCGAAATGCTGCGTCTGCATCCGCGCGATCTCTGCGCCTGCGCTGGGCAGGTGCTGCACGTCGATGCTGGCGGCAGCTTCGCTGGCCTTGCTCAACGACACCGTGCTGAAGGCCGCTGCATGGGTGGCGCCAGCGAAAGCGAGGAGCGCGGTGGCCAGTGCGATGCGGGTGGGCGTGTGGGTCATGGGATCCATCCTTTGCTTAAGCGCGTCGATCGAGATCAACGTCGAACAGGGCCGCGCATGATACGTGGGCGAAACGGCGCCGTGGCCCGCTGCGACCGGATGTCGCAACCCCACATATGCGAATGGGTTGCAATTGCATCAGAGCGCCAACCGGTTAAAATGGCGTGCAGATTCCCCTTGCCTGGATGGGAATCGACGTCCGCAGTCGTGCGCATCGCCACCGGCCAGGCAGTCGCCCCCTTTGTCCCGAGCCGCGCCATGCATTCTCCCGTCCCCCTTCCCTCCAGGCTGCGCCGCACCCTGTTGTCCCTGGCCTGCACCGTGGCCGCCACCACGCTTGCATTCGATGCCCTCGCCCAGCAGGCCACCGCGTTGGATTCGGTGCAGGTCAACGCCTACCGCACCGCCAACAGCACCAGCGGCGCCACCAAAACCAGCACCAGCATTGCTGAAACGCCGCAGTCGGTGTCGGTGATCGAACGCGCCGAGCTGGATGCGCGGGGCGTGCAGTCGCTCAACGACGCGATGCGCTACGTGGCCGGTGTGAGCCTGGAAAGCAGCGGCATCGACAACCGCGTGGACGACTTCCGCATCCGCGGCTTCGATGCGGGCAGCTGGTCCAACAACGTCACCCTGGATGGCATGCGTGCGCCGCAAGGCAGCCAGTGGAACCGCAGCATGTTCGACAGCTGGAACCTGGAGCGGGTGGAAGTACTCAAAGGCCCCTCGGCGGTGATGTACGGGCAGATCGCCCCGGGCGGCATGGTCAACCAGGTCAGCAAGACGCCCACGCCGGACCAGGCCCAGCAGCTGCGTCTGGGTGTGGATGCCAATGGCCAGTAC